>JALHPA010000018.1 GCA_022842745.1 Pirellulales bacterium | reverse complement strand
CCAGCTTCAGCGCCAACAGCGGGCTGCGCTTCGGTTTGACCGGGGGACGAATCAGCTTCATGTGCGCTTCCTGCGGCGTCCGCCCCCCTTTTTTGACGTTGCACGAAACGCATGCGCACACAATGTTTTCCCAGCACGTGTCCCCGCCCCGGCTGCGTGGTAGCACGTGATCCAGGCTCAGCTCGCTCGTCGGAAAAGAACGGCCGCAATACTGGCAAACATTCCCGTCCCGCGCAAACAGGTTCCTGCGGTTGAATCGCATGTTCTGCCGCGGCGTCCGGTCGAACGTCAACAGCCGGATCACCCGCGGCGCCTGCAATTCAAAATTGATTCCCCGTATCCAATCGTCGTGCGGCGCCTTGAACGCCGAACGCAACGCGCTGATCTCGCGCCACGTCTCAAAATCGTAGTTCGCGTACTGGTTTTCCTCGAAATGGATCACTTCCGCCAACTCGCGGAACAACAAGCAGAGCGCGCGGCGCACGTTGATCACGTGAACCGCCATGTAAAAGCGATTGAGCACCAGCACGCTGGCGCTCAAAGGGCACCCGGCCGCATAAGCCATTCGATCCTCCGTCGTACGTGGACATTGGACGAGTCCTGGGACCGGAAGGAAGAGCTCGCAGCCTCGTAGCCGCCCCGGTCCCGCCGCACGCTGCCGCGCCAGCCGAACCGCGCCGTCCACTCCGCCGCGAACCACCGATCTACCGAGATCAATGCATTCTATCTCCGGTAGCTTGCCCAAACCAGATACTGGCGCCAACCGCTATAGGTCCCACCACCCTCGAAATTGCAAAAACCTAGCGCCATTCGCATCATTTGCTAGCGCCAAGCCAGCCATCTCCCTCCTCCCGCCCGTTCGATCCCGGTTTTTTTCACAAAGCCCGCAAGTTGACACCCCGATTGGACGATAACGAAGGTGCCGATTGTAACGCCCTTAACGATTGGGACCGCGGCGACACCGCCAGGTTCGCCCGCCCGCCGGAGAAATCTCGATCATGTCTAAGCCTCGCCAACGTTTGCGGCTCAAAACTCTGATCGGAGCAGCTTGCCTGGTTTCCGCCATCGGATCCACGGGCTGCCAGGTGGACGTCGGAGGCCAGACACTCCCCAGCCCCTACTACCTCGGCGACGACATCCAATACTTCCCGGCCGGCCCGCGAATGAAGCTCTCGCGCGAAGCCGCCGCTCAAAAGGCCTACAAAGAAGAGCAGGTCCAACGCAGCGGTCGCCAGCCCTAGCCGCCCATAATCGCGGCGGGCGCCGAAATCGCCGCCTGAGTTCTCCCAGCCCAAACCGGGGCAAATCAAACCGTTCAATCGTATAGCCGGCCAGTCGCAATGCGGCTCTGGACAAGCGCTGTGGGACGCCTGTCCAGACAATAAACCCGTTGCGGCTCGGCAGAGGGGGACGGCGCCCCGGCGCGCTAACGTCTGAGACGCGATCGCGCATTACGCGCGTCCGACTCGGACGTTGGCGCGGCAGGGGATCCTCCCAGTTGCTCCCGCGTCACCCCCGTATTGGGCGTTCTTTCCGCGGGCCGGACCGTGACTGCGAGGCAAATCCATGCCCGACCTTGAACTCTCCAATCAAGCCCAGGCATGGATCCAGGATCTGCTCACTTGGATCGGCTTCGGCACGCTGGTCGGGCTGGCTGCCAAAGCCATCATGCCCGGTCGCGATCCCGGCGGCTCCCTGGCGACCCTCCTCATGGGCATCGGCGGCAGCATCGTCGGCTGCGGAACGCTGGCCTATTTTTACGACGGCCGCCGCATTTCCCCCATCACCCCCTTGGGCTTCCTTGTCGCCACCGCCGGCGCCTTCGTGCTCCTCTTCTTCTACAAACTTCTTAGCGGCCAGCTATTTCTGGAAGGCGAGCAGCGCCGGCCCCGCGCCCCCTCCGCCCCGCGCCGCGTTCGCCGCACGGCTCCCCGCGAGACCGTGGCCCAATTCGACGAGTAACCGCCGGCTGCCGTCGTCAAAATACGTCGCCTGGCCTCGGTGCCAGGTCGCATGCTCCCACGCCCCTTCCTCCCCAGTCGAGTTTTCCGCTTCCACAGCCCAGGCAAACTACAGCGGACGGTGCGAATTTGACGATAAACACGGACGACGGCTAATCGAATAGATCGCCGCTCATGGGAAAAGGGGGGATCCTTTTTCCAGGGATGATTCGCGCATGCTCATGCGCCTGGCCATCGCCGTTGCGGTCCTCGTCCTGCTCTGCGGATGTGGGGTGCTGCCCCAGGTCGTCCACCAGCCGACCTACCACAATCCCTTTCCGCAACTCTCAAAAGTTGCGATCGCCCCCTTCTTCAATCTCAGCGTCGAGCCAACCGTTGACGGCCGCCAATTCGCCCAGGCCTACTTCAACGAGTTGCAATTGATTCCGGGCTTCGAAGTCGCCCCCATGGGGGCGGTCGAGAAGATGGCCGACCAATACAAGCTCTCCCTGGCCAGCCCCGCCGAAGTCCGCAAGCTCGCCCAGTTGTTGCAAGTCGACGCCGTCGTCATCGGCGCCATCACCGACTTCTCCCCCTACTATCCCCCCCGCTGCTCCCTGCAGGTCGAATGGTACGCCGCGAATCCCTGCTTCCATCCCATCCCGGTCGGCTACGGACTCCCCTGGGGAACCTCCGAAGAGGAGTACATCCCCGACACGTTGGTCGAAGCGGCCGAATTCAATTTGGCTCGCGAACAGCTCAAAACCCAAACGCCCGAATACAGCCCCGACGCCCTGATCCCCATCAATGCCGATTCCGACCGGCCCAAATCGGGCAGCCTGATGGCGCTCCTCGCCGCCCGCCCGCCCCGCCAGGCAGCCAAATCAAACCCGCCGGCCAGGGATTCTAGCCCTCCGCTCGACCGAGCCACTCCTCCGACTCCCGCCGGCCCGGCCCTCCGCCTCTCGGCCGAAGAAGCCCTTCCCGCGCGCCCGGCAGACGCCACGGCGTTGCCCCCAGCCGACGAATTGCCCTCCGATTGGCCGGATCCGCGGGGTTTGATTCCTCCCCCCCCGGCGACGGCACGACCTGCTTCCCGCACAACGATGGAGCCGGTTCTAACGCATACCAAGACCTATAACGGTCATGACGTTCAGTTCACCGCCGCGCTGCAAAACTATGCGATTTTCCGCGACGACGCCCGCTTCGGCGGCTGGCAGTCGTATCTCCAACGGAGCGACGACTTTATTCGCTTCTGTTGTCACCTGCACATCACCGAAATGCTCACCGCCCGCGGTGCAGCCGGCGAAACGCGAGTAGTGTGGCGCTGGCCCGATCGCCGATAAAAATTCTGTCGCCGGCTGCCATTCCCCGCGTACCGGCTAGCGGCTGAATCCCGCAGGAGCACCTCGGTCGTGTCAGAGCAGGACATCAACGTATTGGCGCTGGTGAAAGGCGAGGAACGCTACATCTTCCTGTTCGATGATTCGAGCCGGGCAGAAACCTTGCGGATCCTAGGCCGTTACGCCTCCAGTCCCGACCTCAGCTTCTCCTGGTACGACGCGGCGGTCCTCAGCCAGAAAATCCGCCAGCAACAACCGAAAACCACGCTCACGGTACGGCGGCGTTTCGATCTCCCCCTGACGACCGAGGACGAGCGCTCAAGCTAGCTTCCGCCCCCTCGCCAACCGGGGCGACGTCGCGCAATCCTCGACCGGTTCGACCGATCCCGCCAGCCGCGCCGTTCGTCGAACTCCGCACCCGATGGCGCCCCGCCATGCAGGCCTCGATCGCCCGCTTCCTGCAATACCTCCAAGTCGAACGGAACGCCTCCGCGTTCACGATCAAAAGCTACCGCGAGGATCTTCAGCACCTCTCGGCCTATCTCCGCGAACGATGCGGCGAATCCTCCTCCTTGAACCAGATCACGACGCCCGATCTGCGCGGGTACCTGTCCAGCCTCCACGAATTCGGCTACGCCAAGTCCACCATCGCCCGAAGGCTTGCGTCGCTGCGAAGTTTCTTTCGCTTCCGCCAGCGCGACGAAGAGACTACCGTCAATCCTGCCCGCCCCCTCCGCAATCCGCGCAGCAAGGGACGCACCCTCCCCCACTTCCTCACCAGCGACGAAATCGCCCGGCTGCTGGAAGTGCCCCCTGCGACCGAACCCCAGGGTCTGCGCGACCGCGCGATTCTCGAGACCATGTACTCCGCCGGCCTGCGGGTGGGGGAACTGGTCGCCCTCAACGATGAGGACTGGGACCGGGAGGGAGACGTCCTCAGGGTCCGCGGCAAAGGCAAGCGAGAACGATTCTCCCCGATCGGCTCGTTCGCCCGCCGCGCCCTCGAGCATTGGCTCGAAGTCCGCAAAGTCGCCGGCGGCAGCCAACGCCGCCTCCCCGGCGCCACTCCCATCTTCGTCAACCGTTTCGGCACGCGGCTCACCACCCGCAGCGTCGCGCGAATGCTTGAAAAGCATCTGCGCTCAAGCGGTCTGGACCGGCGCACCACCCCCCACACCCTCAGGCATAGTTTCGCCACCCACCTGCTCGACCGCGGCGCCGACATCCGCAGCGTCCAGGAACTGCTCGGGCACAAAAGCCTGATCACGACCCAGATCTACACCCACGTCAGCACCGCCGGCCTCCGCGCCGCATACGAACGGGCCCACCCCCGCGCGCGCTAATCGAAACCGCCCGACATTACCGCCCGCCAGCGCTGCCGGCCTCGACGGCCAATCTCGGTGGCCAATCTCGAATCGCGATCGGGACTAAACCAACTGCTTCCGCACGGCCCACACCGCCGCCTGCGTCCTGTCGGTCACGCCAATCTTCCGCAGCAGGTTCTGCACGTGCTCCTTCACCGTCTCGATGCTAATCAACAGCGACCGGCCGATCTCCTTATTGCTCAGACCAAGCGCAATGTGCTTGAGCACCTGCATCTCCCGCTGAGTTAGCGGAATGTCGGAATCGCCGGTCGGCTCCCGGGTCGCCATCGTGATCGACACCCGCCGCAGCTCTCCCGTTTTCGAGGGAGACTGCCCGCTCGCCGCGGCGGTGATCGCCGCGACCAGATCCTGGCGTGAGCTCCCCTTCAAAACATAGTCGCAGGCGCCCAGCGCGACCGCCCGCGCGATATAGGTCGGGTTGTCATAGGTCGACAGCATCACGACCTTCAGATTGGGATTGTCCTCCCGCATCCGCTCAAGCGCCTCCAGGCCGTCCCCGTTGGGCATCCGGATGTCCAACAAGGCCACGTCGGGCCGGTGCTTCCGCGCCAATTGAACCGCCTTCTCCCCCGTGTCCGCCTCGGCGATGATCTTTATTTCCGTTCCCTGGAATAAACTCGCCAATCCCCGCCGCACGACCTCGTGGTCGTCGGCCACCAAAACTTTGATACTCATTCGAATCCCTGCACTGGATACTGCGACCAGTCGAATCCCCCACCACTCGACAAAGGAACAAAACGACGACAACGCAATGGATACCAGCGGTGACCGCCGCAACGGGTGCCAGCGGCGGTCTCCAACCGGTCCCCCCAGCCCCTATGTTAGCCTTTCTCTCCGAACAGGACAGTAGTATCTTCTTTCCGCTGCGGAAATTCTCAGAAATTTCTCGATAGCGCGAGAGAACGCGAATCGCCAGAAAAACGCCGGAAAAGCGACTGGATTCGAGCAGGACTGCCCGCCCCGCCCCCCCTCCAACGGCGTTGCTCAGATGACTGGCCGCTTGCGATCGCTACGCTCGCCTGGCAGCCGCTTGAAAGACTCAACGGGCTGCGCGATCCCAGAGATGCGATCACAAAACCACGGCCGTTAAGCCGGAACTGTTTGCTAGCCGTGAGCAGCTTGTCGCGAATTTGGCTCGGTTGAAAAATGCCACAGTGGCATTTTCCAACTGGCTGCTAGGCCGCCAGGGCCGCTTTCACCTTCTCGACCACGGCGTTAAACCCAGCCGCGTCGTTCACCGCCATTTCCGCCAACGACTTGCGATCCAATTCGATATTGGCCTTGGCAAGTCCATTAATGAACTCCCCGTAGCGCAAACCTTGCTCCCGCACCGCGGCATTGATTCGAATGATCCACAATCGGCGAAAATCTCGCTTCCGCCGCCGTCGATCGCGAAACGCGTACACCCCCGATCGGACCAGCGTCTCCGTCGCCGTGCGCAACAACTTGCGGCGGCCCCCCCGATAGCCCTTGACCTTCTGAAACAGGCGTTTCTTTCGCCGATTACGTGGTACCGCGCTCGTTGTACGCATTGCTTATCTGCCGTCTGCTGCGATGTATTCTGTAGTCGAACCGTCCTCGAGCCTGGAAACCGAAGCCTGCCCTCTCCGAAGCCTCCCCCTCTCGACCAAGCCCCCTGTCCTTCTGCCCTCAGTACCAACGGCCGTTGGCTTCTACTGCCCGAACAAATACTGCTTTATTAGCTAGGGCTCTAATAATGCCCGCTTCAATAGCTATTCCCGGCCAATGCCAGCACCAGCCGCGCCGTGTCGGCCTTGCCGTGCAAAACATCCGTCCCCCGCAACTGCCGCTTCCGCTTCTTCGACATCCGCGATTGGAGATGGCTCGTTCCCGCCTGGCGGTGCTTGAGCTTCCCTCGCCCCGTGATCCGGAATCTCTTCTTCGTTCCCTTGTGGGTCTTCTGTTTGGGCATGCTCGCTCTCCTGCCATGTTCCGTTCGCCGCCGCGCAAGCGGTCCGGCAAACCGGTTATTGGTAGCATTATTTGCTGCTTGGTCGACCGCTCGATCGGCTGACGAACCGCCCCGGTTTCTGCGCAGCCACTCTCGGCGTCGAATTTCGCATTATACGCTTTTCCATATCCCCCGAAAGTCCCGTTGCGCGGACTGTAAAGAAATCTCCCTGCCGCGGCGCGCGGCCCCTCGTCCGGCGCTCCAGCCGCCGCCACTCCCTGATCGTTCATTCGACCTACCCGTCCGCACGCTAAAGCCCCGCCCGCTGCCGCCGCTTCGAGCACCCAAACTGCCCCGCTTGCAGCCGGCATTGACCACCGTGGCGCATGGCAATAAACTGAATCGTTGAATGATTTTGCGCTCAATTTGCGCGCCTTCCTTACGACTCCTCGGGGCGCTCCTTACAAGGCCCGCCGGGAGCCGCCGCTCTCCTCACGGTTGCTGTGTCATGGAAATTCTGGAACGAACTTGGGAGGTCATCACCGGGTCGCTCAACGCCCTCGGGGCCGGTTTCGAGCGCACCATCACCGGCTGGTTCGGCTCGTCCAACGCCCGCTTCATCAAAAAACTGCAACCGCAGATCGACGCCATCAACGCCCTCGAGGCCAAATACCAGGCCCTCAGCGACGAGCAGCTCCGCCAGCAAACCGCCGAATTCCGCAAGCGCCTGGCCGCCGGACAGACCCTCGACGACCTGCTGGTCGAGGCCTTCGCCGTCTGCCGGGAAGGGGGCCGCCGCTTCCTCGGCATGCGCCATTACGACGTCCAGTTGGTCGGCGGTATCGTGCTCCACAGCGGCGCCATCGCCGAAATGGTCACCGGCGAAGGCAAAACCCTCGTCGCCACCCTCCCTGCATACTTAAACGCCCTCTCCCAGGAAGGCGTCCACGTAGTCACCGTCAACGACTACCTCGCCCGCCGCGACATGGAGTGGATGGGACCGTTGTACATGGGCCTCGGCCTGACCGTCGGCGCCATCCAGAACAGCATGGACCAGGCAGAACGCCAAAAAGCCTATTCCTGCGACATCACCTACGGCACCAACAACGAATTCGGCTTCGATTACCTCCGCGACAACATGCGCCCCGCGGCCCGCGGCGACCATCGCTTCCCACTGCACATGCAGCAGTCCCAAGGCCCCTTGCACTACGCCATCATCGACGAAGTCGACAACATCCTCGTCGACGAGGCCCGCACCCCCTTAATCATTTCCGGCCCCGCCCACGACGACGTCACCAAGTACGCCAAGGCCGACGTCATCGCCCGTCAGCTCAAAAAAGACGTCCACTTCGAAGTCAAGGAAAAGGAGCACACCGCCAACCTCACCGACGAGGGGGTCCGCGCGGCCGAAAAAATCGCCGGCATCGAAAGCTTCTACACCGCCGGCAACATGGAATGGCCCCATCTCATCGACAACTCTCTCAAGGCCCACTATCTGTACAAACGCGACGTGAATTACGTCGTCCAGGATGGCGAAGTGGTCATCGTCGACGAATTCACCGGCCGCTTGATGCCCGGACGCCAATGGAGCGACGGCTTGCACCAGGCTGTCGAAGCCAAGGAGGGCGTCCGCATCAAGGAAGAGAGCCAAACCCTGGCCACGATCACCCTGCAAAACTTCTTCAAGCTCTACGACAAGATCTGCGGCATGACCGGCACCGCCATGACCGAGGCCGGCGAATTCTGGAAGATCTACGGCCTCGACGTCATCGCCATTCCCACCAACCGCCCCATGCGGCGGATCAACTCGCCCGATGTCGTCTACATGAGCGAGCGGGAAAAATTCCACGCCGTCGCCGACGAGATCGAACGCATCCACAAGTGGGACATCCTCGAACTCAACGACGGGACGGAGATTTTCTGCGAGATCCGCTCCGACTCCGCCGACGAGGTCGCGATCGAAAAGAAAGAGGGTCGCCAGCGGGAGTCGGTCCCCACTACCAAAATCAAAGCCATCCATCGCCGCGGCCGCCCGGTCCTGGTCGGTACCGTCTCCATCGAAAAAAGCGAACGCCTCTCCTCGCTATTGGAAAAACGCGGCATCAAACACCAGGTCCTCAACGCCAAGCACCACAAACGCGAAGCCGAAATCGTCGCCCAAGCCGGCCGCTTCGGCGCCGTCACCATCGCCACCAACATGGCCGGCCGCGGCACCGACATCGTCCTCGGCGGAAACCCCGAAACCATGGCCTGGGCCATTCTCCAGGACAAATATCCCACCCGCTTGGATGTCCCGAGCGCCGAGTGGGACGCCCTCGTCAAGGAAATCAGCGAACGCGAACAAATGAAGGCCGAAGGAGAGCGGGTCAAAGCCCTCGGCGGACTCCACTGCGTCGGCACCGAGCGCCACGAAGCCCGCCGCATCGATCTCCAGTTGCGCGGCCGCTGCGGCCGCCAAGGCGACCCCGGCAGCAGCCGCTTCTACCTCTCGCTCGAAGACGACCTGATGCGCATCTTCGCCGGCGACTGGGTAAAAAGCGTCTTGCAGCGCTTGGGCATGAAGGAAGGGGAAGCCATCGAAAGCCGGATGGTCACCCGGCGGATCGAAGGCGCCCAGAAAAAAGTCGAGGAACGCAACTTCGAGGTCCGCAAAAACCTCCTCGAGTACGACGAGGTCATGGACGAACAGCGCAAGCGCGTCTACGGCTACCGTCAGCGAATCCTCGAAGGAGTGAACTGCAAGGATCTCATCCTCGAAATGATCGACGAGCAAATCGACAGCTACCTGTCGACCTTCCTATCCAAAAACTACGGCGCCAGCCGCTATGCCGCCTGGTGCGGTGAACTGCTCTCGGTCGAACTCAAAGGGGAAGATTTTGCCGGAATGGATTCCCAAGAAGCCGAACGCTACGCCAAGGACGAGGCGCAGCGCCTCTCTGAGCGGCAAATTCGCGAGGCCGTCGAAGAGAACCTGCCCGAAGGGGAAGAAGAAAGCGAATGGAATTGGGAAGCCCTCGCCAAGTTCGCCAACGTCCGCTGGAAAACCAGCCTCCGGGATCGCGATCTGAAAAAAGTCGGCCGGGACGCCGTCAGCGATTTTCTCATCGAAAAGGCGGCCGAGGCGATCGAAAAAACCAGCCTGGCCGATGGCGCAAAGCTCCTCTCCCCCAATTTCGGCCATCAGGAAGCCTGCTCCTGGGTCGAAAGCAAATTCGGCCTCCAGGTCGATCCGGCTGAGATGCGCTCCCTCGACGCCGGCGCTTTCCGCGCTCAAGTGCGCGAACTCGCCCAGCAGGCCTACGCCGCCCGCGAAGTCGAGTATCCCGTAATGGCCGGCTTTTACCATTTCGCCCAACGCGATGGCAGCGGCGGCCTCCGGATCGATCGCGACCGGCTGGCCGAGTGGGCCCGCGAACGGTTCGGCGACAATATCGACGTCGACAGCTTTCGTGCCCGCCAACGCGATGAAATTCGCGACGCCCTGCTCGCCGAAAGCCGCAAGCTGCAGCAGCTTGCCGACGAAACCGTCACCGAAGTCAAGCGCCGAGTGGCCGAGTTGCCCATCGGCGACGTTGGCGATCCATTGGCCACCGTCGGCGGCGCGACGAACGGCAAGCTCCTTTCGCTCTCGGATTGGCTCGCCTCCCGCATCGGCGACCTCCCCCCGGCCGAAGAACTGGCCAGGCTCGGCCGAGCCGATCTCGAACAAAAGCTCTCGATGGCGGTCGAGGACCATTTCCGTCCCGAAATCCGCCGCATGGAGCGAATGCTCGTCCTGCAAATCCTCGATGCCGCCTGGAAAGACCATCTGCTCAACATGGACCACCTCCGCAGCAGCGTCAGCCTCCGCGGCTACGCCCAGGTCGATCCCAAGGTGGAATACAAGCGCGAGGGCATGCGCACGTTCGAAAAAATGTGGCTCAGCATCGGCGAGCGCGTCACCGACCTCGTCTTCCGCATGGAGCAACTCGACGAAAACTTCGTCGGCTCGACCTGGCAGGGTGGGCAGGCGGTTCACGAAGCCCCCGCCCCCCCCACCTCCGAAATCGGGCAGCAACAGCAGCAGGCGATCGAGAATAGCGAAGCCTCCGACGCCAAAATCGAACCGATCCGCAACCAGGGACCGAAGGTCGGGCGAAACGACCTCTGCCCCTGCGGCAGCGGCAAAAAATACAAACATTGCCACGGACGGCCCGGCGCCAACCAGGTCGCCTAGCCGGAATGTCAGACCAGGCGCGTCGGCGGAAGCATCGCTCGCCGTATTTGGGGGAAAAGGAAGTCCCGTGGCCTATCTGCTCAATCTTGCCTACCTGCTTGCCCTGGCCCTCCTCTCGCCCTGGCTCCTCTACAAGGCGGTGCGCCAGAAAAAGTACCGCCACGGCTGGAAAGCCAAGCTCCTCGGCCGCGCTCCCGAATGCCGCGACCTCAAAGACCCCCACTCCCGGCCCAGAATCTGGCTCCACGCAGTCAGCGTCGGCGAGGTCAATCTCCTGGGCGTGCTCCTCGACGAACTGGCGAACGCTCCCGCTCCCTGCGAATGCGTCCTCTCCACCACCACCGCCACCGGGTTCGCCGTGGCCAAACAAAAGTACCCCCGTCTCGTCGTCATCTACGCCCCGCTCGACTTTAGCTGGGCCGTGCGGGCGGCCCTGCGGCGGATCAATCCCTCGCTGTTGATCCTCTGTGAACTGGAGCTCTGGCCCAATCTCATTGATTCAGCCAAGCAACACGGCGCGAAAGTGGCGGTTGTCAACGGCCGCTTGAGCGACCGCAGCTTCCGCGGCTACCGCCGCCTCCGCTGGTGGATCGGCCCGCTGTTGCGGCAAATCGACTGCATCGCCGCCCAGACTGAAGAATACGCCAACCGGTTCCTGGCCTTGGGCGCGCCGCCAAAGACCGTCCACGTTACCGGTTCCCTCAAATTTGAAGGTGCGCTCCCCGATCGGCAGCGCGCGGCCACGGACAACCTCCGCGCGCTAGCCGGTATCGGCCCCCACGAGACCGTGTTCGTCGCCGGCAGCACCCACGAGCCTGAGGAAGCGTTGGCGATCGAGGTCTTTCGTGCTCTCGCCCCACAACATCCCCGCCTGCGGCTGATTCTCGTCCCCCGCCATCCTGAACGCTTCCCGGATGTCGCCCACCTCCTCGCCCGCTCCGGACTCCCCTGGCGGCTCCGGAGCGAGTTAGACAACGTCGCCCCCACCGCTTCCTCGTCCGGTCCCTCCCCCACCTTGCCAATCCTGCTCGTCGACACCGTCGGCGAGCTATCCGCCTGGTGGGGACTGGCGGCCATCGGCTTCGTCGGCGGCAGCCTCGGCAGCCGCGGCGGGCAAAACATGCTGGAACCGGCCGCTTGCGGCGTGGCCGTCTGTTTCGGCCCGCAAACCCGCAATTTTCGCGACATCGTGGCCCTGTTGCTCGCCAACCGCGCGGCCGAAGTCGTCGCCGACGGCCGCCAACTGTGCGATTTCGTCCGCCGCTGCCTCGAACATCCCGCCTGGGCCAAAACCCTCGGCGATCGTGCCGCCGCCGTCGTCGCCTGCCAGCGCGGCGCCACCCGTCGCACGGCCGATCTATTGTGGCCCCTCCTCAAGCGCGCCAGCGGCCCGTCCCCCAGCCGCGCGCCAGCGCCTCCCCAACCCCATTTCCAAAAACCCGCTCAATCCTCCGCGTCCAACAAATCAGCCGGCACGCCTTAACTCCCGGTTCGATCCAGCCACCCGCGCCCCCGGTACGTCCGCTGATTCCAAAGCTCAACCATCATCCTCGTCCCCCTCCTTCTCCCCCTCCACTTTCTTCTCCCCCTCCTCTTCATCGTCGTCCTCCTCCGGCAGCACCCGCACGAACGACGCCCGCACAGGGGGGGGCATCACGCTCTCCGCTCCCCGTACGCTCTTCCACACGATCTCGTTCAACAGCAAATCGTCCGCCGCGTCTTCCCGGCTGAAATCCAGCTTGGCGCTCTCCTCTTCCCCCCAGGATCCCGGCTTGTTGACCGCGTCCAAGGCCACGTTCGCCGGCCGGTGCTTGTACGGCCGAAAGTCGGGCTGACCGG
>JALHPA010000017.1 GCA_022842745.1 Pirellulales bacterium | reverse complement strand
AGTGTCCCAGCCAGCTGGCTGCCACGTGGGCCGGGAATTCCGCGGCCAATTCGGTCGCCCTGCTGGCCCTCAGGTTGGCGAATAGCTTGGGCCAGGGTTCCAGGCCCGCCTTGGCGATGATCCGTTCCAGTTGCGTGCGCAGGTTGCAATTCGGGTCGCGGTATCGGTTGATGAAATACTCCGCACCCTCTGGAGCCGAGTGATAAACCGCATCCAGGTAGGGGCGCAGTTCCGGGAACACGGGAACGATTCGAGACCCCTTCCCTTCATGATGCTCCGTTTTCGGGCTGCGAACGATCATCCGGTTGCGTGCCCAATCCACATCGTTCAGCCGCAAGGCCAAGTGCTCGGAGGGACACCGGAGGCCGCCAAACCGACTCAGGGCGAACAACAACCGCCATTCCGCATTGGGGCAGGCGTCCAGAACCGCTTGGGTCATCTCTCGGGTGACGAAGAAATCCCGTTCCCGATTCTCCCGGACGTTGAGGCCCTTCATTTCGTCGAACGGGTTTTCCCGGATCAATCGCTTGCGACAGGCGGCGCGAAAGAATTGCTTGGCTCGACCGCACTTCCGGCGGACCGTGTTGTCCCCCAACCGTTTGCCCAGGTGCAGCCGGAAGTCATCCGCGTCGCCCGGGGTGATTTGAATCAAAGGGCGATCCGCGCCGAAGTATTCCTTCAAATCCCGTTCGGCATCCTCAAGATGGGCAATCGTGCTGGCTTTCAAATCCGACCGCCCGGTGATATAGCTTCGCAGGAACGGCCCGAGCGTCACCGCCCCCTTCTCCTCCGGCGCGGCAATCAGCCCCACCGCGGCCAGCCGCTTGGCTATGCTCGCATCGAGGTCCGACACCCAGTTGGCCAGGTCCGCCTCCATTGGCCGCTTCAGCAGTTGGCATTCCAGCAGCCCCTCCACCCGGCACTTAAAGCCCTCCGCTGCCCGCTGGGACACCTTGCCCAGCCGAACCGCCTTCCGGTCCCCGTTGGGGTCGACAAAGAGAATCCGCCGTCGTCCGCCTGGGTCGTTGGCAATGCTGGCCATGATTACTTCCCTTCGCCTTTTGAATTCGTCGGCTTGCGGCTGACAGTAACCCTCAAATCCAAACACTCGCCCAGCGCGTCCACTCGGTCGATTTGATCTACTTGAAACTCCGCTCGGTGAAACTCGCGCTGGCTCGCGTCAAGGCACGAGTGGCCCAGGGAGGTCACCACATACCGGCCGACATGATTCGACGACGTTTTCGGCAGGGCTGGCAAAACTTCGAAACGCTGTATCGTCCGCTCGTCAATCACTGGGAACTCTACGACAATTCCGCCAGCAGCCCGATCCTAATGGAACAGGGAGACAACCCATGAGCCACAAACCCACCACCAAGGCAAAACGCAAACCCGCGGCGCTCGCGGCTCTGAAACGAGCGTCCCAACAGGCACTGGAATTGGCACGACGAACGAAGACTCCCGCCTGGGTCATGGACGGAGACAAGCTGGTGGATGCCACTCAACCTGCAAGCAAGAAAGGAAATGGTCGAGCCGTTTCCAATCGCGCAAAGAAATAGCCGGAGAATAGGGGAGCCATCGGCAGAGCCGACCGCTCCCGCGGCTTGGAGCCGAATCTCATTCGCCAGCTACTTCCACTTTAGCCGTCGACACCCATGACGCCAACTTCACCGGCCAGGTTTGTTGCCCGTCTGGCACCGCACTGCAGCCCGCTAGCCGAGCGTTTGCCTAACGTGAGGAAAATGGTCGCGGGAGTCGAAATATGAGCCTCCGGTCTAAACCCAACCGCGAGGGCGAGGCTCCGGCCGAGCCGGAGCGTGACGGAAGGGAGTTGCCGGAGGGATGGACCGTTGCGCCAGTTGGCGACATCCTGAATCTTGTCAACGGCTGCCCTTTCAAGCCGTCTCACTGGAAACAGACCGGCCTGCCGATCATTCGCATACAGAGTCTCAACAACCCGAATGCGCCGTTCAACTATTGCACAGACAAAATGCCGGAAAAGTACCGCGTCCGCAATGGCGACTTGTTGTTTGCATGGTCGGGAACACCTGGCACATCGTTCGGGGCCCACATCTGGGAAAGTGGCGACGCTTGGTTGAACCAGCACATCTTCCGCGTTGAGTTCGACAAGACGATATTCTCGTCACGATCACGGGTGCGAATGTCACTAAATCCGCACTCGTCGATCGCGATCTCGACGATGCCTATGTGAGTCAACACGTTGCGTTGGTCAGACTCACTTACCGCCGATTGGCTCCGTTCTTGTTTCACTGGATTGTCAGCACAAGTCACGGCCGAAAGCAGTTACTCGAATCGGCGTACGGACAAGGCAAGCCGGGGTTAAATCTCGATATCACTCGGGACGTTAGCATCGCGATTCCCCCGCTCCCCGAGCAACAAGAAATCGTGCGTCGAGTCGAAAAGCTGTTCGCGTTCGCGGACCAGATCGAGGCCCGCCTGAAGTACGCCCAGGCGCACGTCGACCGCCTCGCGCAGTCGCTTCTGGCCAAGGCTCTCCGCGGCGAGCTCGTCCCGACCGAGGCCGAACTTGCGCGCCGCGAAGGTCGGCCCTACGAGTCCGCCAGCGAACTCTTGAAACGCATCCGAGCGACCCCAACCAAGGCGGAACCGGCCAGGCGGAAGCGCGGAACGGCAAGCAAGGCCTGATCCGTCTCACAAAGCTCCAGCCGACGCTGGAGTCCGATTGGCGTTCGATCCTCGTTTGTTGGGCCGGAACGTCGCTTCGTAGCTGTTCGCACCCGGCAAGTCATGGCTGGAGCCCGCTCATCGGGCGACCGCTTCTCGAAACGACGGCCATCGTATAGAATGGGGGTGTACACATGAATCGTTAGGATCGAAGCGAGTCCAAAGGACTGTTTAGTGCGCGTTCCTGACATTGCCGAGAAACTGCCCCGTCTGCTCTTCTGGCGCTACCATTCAAGTGACAATTCAACGGCGATTGAATCCGCCGATGAGTTGCCGTTTCGGGCTGATCTGTTCAGCGTCGACCAGTTGGAGCGGCACGCCCAGTCGATTGCGGCGTCGCACCAGTTGGCGGTGGGCCGAGCTCGCGATACGCTCTTGCCGCGGCTCGATGAAAACCGACGAGTGCTGATCGAGACCTATGATCTCGTGGCGGTGGCCGCCGAGCAGAACCGCAGCATCGAGCCGGCCGCCGAATGGCTGCTCGACAATTTCTACCTGATCGAAGAGCAAATCCGCTCGATCCAACGGCTGCTCCCCCCTTCGTACAGCCGGGAATTGCCGCGGTTGGCGAACGGCGCAGCTCCCGGCGCGCCGCGTGCGTACGCGATCGCACTGGAACTGATTGCACACGTGGACGGGCGAGTGGACTCCGCCAGTCTCAATGGGTTTGTCGCGTCCTACCAATCGGTCGAGCCGCTGAAGCTGGGTGAATTGTGGGCTTTGCCGCTGATGCTGCGATTGGCGCTGATCGAAAACCTCCGGCGCGTGGCTGTGAGAATCGCCTCGGCGCGGCGCGACCGGAATCTGGCAGGGAACTGGGCGGAGAAAATGGTCCAGGTGGTGGAGAAGAAGCCGACCGACCTGATCCTCGTGCTAGCCGACATGGCCCGCGCGGACCCAACGCTGTCAGGGGCCTTCTTGGCCGAGATGACAAGGAACCTGCAAGGTCAGAATCCGAACTTCGCCTTCGCAAACAACTGGCTGGAACATCGGCTGGCCGACCAGGGTCAGACCACGGAGCAACTGGTGCGGACCCAAGGGCAAGCCCAGGCGGCCGATCAGGTCTCGGTTGGCAACAGCATCAACAGCCTGCGGTTTCTCAGTTCTAATGACTGGCGGCAGTTTGTCTGCGACCACAGCCTGGTCGAACAGACATTATCGGGCGATCCCGCAGGGATCTATGCCGAGATGGATTTTGCAACGCGCGACCGTTATCGCCACGCGGTCGAAGGGATCGCGCGACGGAGCCGGCACTCCGAGTATGACGTCGCCCACAAGGCCATTCAGCTCGCGGAGAATTACGCTCTGGAACAGCCCGATGACCGTGCCGCGCACGTGGGCTATTTCCTCATCGATCGCGGGCGACCGGTGCTGGAGCGCCTGGTGGAGATGCGGCTGACGCCGATTGTCGTATTGGAAAAGCTGCGTCGGCGGATGCCGCTGCCGTTCTACTTGTCCATGATCGGGTTGGTGACATTCTTAACAACGTACGGGTTTCTACACGGGTCGCAGCAGTTCGGCGCGGGCCCGTGGGTGATGAGCTTGCTGGCGGTTCCGGCGCTGGTCTGCGCCTCGCATCTGGGACTGGGGGTCGTCAACTGGCTGGTGACGCAACTGCTTAGCCCGCAGTCGTTGCCGAGAATGGACTTTGAGCACGGCATTCCGCCCGAGCAACGGACGCTCGTGGCAGTGCCCACCATGCTCACCAGCCGGGCGGGCGTTGAGCATCTGCTGGAAGGGATGGAGATTCGCTACCTGGCGAATCGGGACCCCTGCCTGCATTTCTGCCTGTTGACCGACCTGGTCGACGCTCCGACAGAAGAAATGCTTGGCGACGCGGAGCTGGTCGCGCTGGCCCGCGAAGGCATCGAGCGGCTGAACGAGAAGTATGCGGAGACGCGCGACGATGGATTCTATTTGTTCCATCGAGCCCGCCGCTGGAACGTTCAAGAAGGCGTTTGGATGGGCTACGAGCGGAAGCGCGGCAAGCTGGCCGACCTCAATGCGACGCTCCGCGGCGCGACGGACCGCTTTGCGGTGGTTGCCGGCCGGACAACCAGTCTGCGAAGCGTACGTTTTGTCATCACGCTCGACACCGATACGCAGTTGCCGCGGGACGCAGCCCGACAGATGGTGGGCACTCTCGCGCATCGGTTGAATCGCCCGGTTTTCGATGCCCAACGGGGCCAGGTCGTCGACGGCTACACGATTCTGCAGCCGCGCGTCGGCGTCAGCCTGCCAAGTTCGCGTAAGTCGCGGTTCGTGCAGTTGTATGGGGAGGATGCGGGGATCGATCCGTACACCCGGGTGGTCTCCGACGTGTACCAGGATTTGTTTGGGGAAGGCTCCTTCATCGGCAAGGGGATCTACGACGTCGATTCGTTTGAGCTGCTGTGTGGCGACTTCCCCGAGAACCGAATCCTCAGTCACGACCTGATCGAGGGCGCGTATGGCCGTTCCGGACTGCTCAGCGACGTGACCTTGTACGAAGAGCATCCGTCGCGTTACTTCGCCGATATCGAACGACGGCGCCGCTGGATGCGCGGGGACTGGCAGATCACCGCCTGGCTTTCCCCCTGGGTTCGTGGGAGATCGGAGCAATACGTCCGCAATCCCATCTCAGCGCTATCGCGGTGGAAAATCTTTGACAACCTGCGACGCAGCCTGACGCCGATCGCCATGCTATTGGTGCTGCTCATCTCCTGGTTCCTTTCCGCGAGTGTTGCCGGCGCCGCGACGCTCCTGGTGGCAGGCACGACGCTGTTGCCGGTGCTGCTGGCCTCCGGAACCGATCTGCTGTCCAAGCCCGTCGATCTGCCGCTGGGCATACATTTGCGCGCAACGTTTCATTCGTTGTTGCAGCCGCTGGCCCGCGGCCTGCTGTCGCTGATTTTTCTGCCCTACGAAGCGTACATATGCGGCGACGCCATTGCGAGGACGCTGGCCCGCATGTGCTGGACCAAGCGCGGCCTGCTCGAATGGCGGACGGCGAGCGATGCGGAGCGCGGCGCCGACGGTCGCCTGGCGACCGCCTTTCGTTCGATGGCGATCGCGCCCGCGATTGCGGTAACGGCTGCCGTCCTGCTGGCGGTATTCCAGGCCCACATGTTGCCGGCTGCGGCGCCGTGGATAGCGGCCTGGGCCATTTCGCCGCTGATCTCCTGGTGGCTCAGCCGACCCATGCGCAAGCGTCCGATTCGATTGTCCAATCGGCAGCAGCGGTTTCTTGAGCAACTGTCGCGAACGACGTGGCGGTACTTCGAGCATTTTGTCACGGAGGAGCACAACTGGCTGCCTCCCGACAACATCCAGCAGAATCCCGAACTGGTCGTCGCACCGCGCACCAGTCCCACGAACATCGGCATGGCACTGTTGAGCGACCTTGCCGCCTGCGATTTCGGCTACTGCACGGTCGGCGGACTGATGACCCGCACGGGCCGCACTCTGGACACGCTGTCGCGGATGGAGCGTTATCGGGGGCATATGTTCAACTGGTATGACACGAAGTCGCTCCAGCCGCTGCATCCGCGATACGTTTCGACCGTAGACAGCGGCAATCTCGCGGCGAGCCTGCTGGTCCTGGCCAGCGGCTACCGGGAACTGCGTGGGGCGCGCCTCTTGCCGGCCCGCACCTTCGGCGGACTGGGTGACACGCTGCGAGTGTTGCTAGACACGGCGCGAAGGTCGGAGCGCCCTGCTGTGGGGGCCGACGCGATCCGGCGGATCGAGAATGACCTCGAAGCTCTGACGAACGCTCCGTCCGAACTGGGCGCTGCCAAAGTCTTGTTGACTCAACTGGCGGCGAATGCCATCGAGCTGACGGCGGCCCTGAGAACAACTGCCGAGTGTGCCGACTGGGCAAACGCCTATGAACAGTCGAGCAAGGACCATCTGGCGGAGTTGCTGCACTTGGCGCCGTGGCTGTTGTTGCCTGCGCCCCCGGCGGGGATATGGGAGCGTGGCGCTGGCGCGCGATGCGAATCGTTGCAAGTCGTACGCACTTTGCTCGAACGTCTGGACTCGGCGGCTACGCTGGGGGTGGTGATCGACTCGGCGGCGAAGGCGGCATCCGAAATCGAAGCCGCGCTGGACGATGCGACCGCTGAGACGCGCGCGTGGCTAGAATTGTTGAGTGCGGCTCTCGCCGAGGGGGCGAAGCGCGCCGGCGCCCGCATTCGATTGTGCGATGAGCTGTCAACGCGTTGTCGCGACCTGGCCGAAATGGATTTCTTGCTGCTGTACGACCCCACGCGAAAACTGTTCGCCATCGGCTTCAACGCCAGCGAGCAACGGCTGGATGCCAGCTTCTACGATCTGTTGGCCTCGGAAGCGCGGCTGGCGAGCTTCCTGGTCGTCGCGCAAGGCGACGTCGCGCAGGAGCACTGGTTCGCGCTGGGGCGCCTGCTGACCAGTGCGGGAAGCGCTCCCGCGCTATTGAGCTGGAGCGGCTCCATGTTCGAGTACCTGATGCCCCTGCTGGTCATGCCGAACCACGAAAACACGTTGCTGGACCGCACGTACGACGCGGTCGTCCGGCGACAGATTGCCTATGGCCGCCAGCGGGGCGCGCCCTGGGGCATTTCCGAGTCCGGCTACAACGCGATCGATCAGCATAAGACGTATCAATACCGGGCATTCGGCGTGCCGGGGCTGGGGCTCAAGCGCGGCCTGTCGGAAGATCTGGTCATTGCACCGTATGCGAGCGCGCTGGCGCTGATGGTCTCGCCGGAGACGGCCTGTCGAAACTTGGAACGCTTGGCGCAGGACGGTCAGCAAGGGGACTATGGGTTCTACGAAGCGGTCGACTTCACGCCGTCGCGCTTGCCGCCTGGGGCCCAGCGGGTCACGGTGCGGCAGTTCATGGCGCATCATGAAGGGATGACGTTGTTGTCCCTGGCATGGCTGCTGCTCCATCAGCCGATGCAGCGCCGCTTCCTGGCCGACCCGATGCTGCGCGCTGCCGATCTGCTGCTCCAGGAACGTGTGCCGAAGGCCGCGGCGCCGGTCTACCCGCATGCGAGCGAGGCCCGCGCCACTCGGTTAGTGTCCGCGGACGAAGCCGGCGCGATGCGAGTGTTCACCGATCCGAACAGCGCGGCCGTCGAAGCGCATCTGCTGTCGAATGGCCGCTACCACGTCGCCGTGACCAGCGCCGGCGGGGGCTACAGCCGGTGGCGCGACTTGGCGGTGACGCGCTGGCGCGAAGACGCCACGCGCGACAACCATGGCAGCTTCTGCTATCTGCGCGATTTGGAAAGCGGCGCCTACTGGTCGAACACCTGGCAACCGACCACCACGCCGACGACGGGTTACGAAGCCATCTTTACCCAGGCGCGCGCCGAATTCCGCCGCAGCGACCACCAGATCGAGACCTATACTCAGATCAGCGTGTCACCCGAAGACGACATCGAGCTGCGGCGGGTAGTGCTCAGAAATCGCTCCGAGACGCCGCGTACCATCGAAGTGACGACATACGCGGAGGTGGTGCTCGCGACGCAGGCCCAGGATGAGTCCCATCCCGCATTTGGCAATCTGTTCGTACAGACCGAACTGGTCCGCAACATCCAGGCGATCTATTGCACCCGTCGCCCGCGCTCCGCGGAAGAGCGGCCCCCCTGGATGACCCACATGATGACGGTCCGGGGCGCAACACGCGGCGAACCCTCGTACGAGACCGATCGGCTGCGGTTCGTGGGACGGCACCGCACGCTCGCCGCTCCAGCGGCGCTCGATGGGCGGGCGGCGCTTTCAAATACCGCAGGGCCGGTTCTCGATCCGGTGGTTTGCATTCGTCAAACTGTGGTGATCGAGCCGAACGAATCTGTTCGGATCGACATCGTGACCGGCGTTGCGGATTCGCGCGGCGGCATTGAAGCCCTGACGCGAAAGTACAGAGATCCCAGTCTGGCCGATCGCGTATTTGACCTCGCGTGGACCCACGGCCACATCCTGCTGCAGCAGTTGAGCGCTTCGGAAGCGGACGCGCAAGTGTACGGTCGGCTCACCGGATCGATCATCTATTCTTCGGCATTGCGCCGGGCCGCGTCCAGCATCCTCTGCCGCAACCGGCGCGGTCAGTCCGGATTGTGGGGCTACGGAATCTCCGGAGACGTGCCGATCGTCCTGGTACGGATTCGCGACCGCGAACGCATCGCGCTGGTGCGCCAGGCAGTCCAGGCCCACGCGTACTGGCGGATGAAAGGCCTCACGGTCGATCTGGTGATCTGGAACGAGGACGACTCGGTCTACCGGCAGTCGCTCCAGGACTCAATCAGCGACCTGGTCGCCGCGAGCCCTGAGGCGACCCTCGTCGACCGCCCCGGTGGCGTTTTCATCCGCCGCGGCGAACAAATGTCCGAAGAAGATCGCGCCCTGCTGCAATCCGTGGCGCGAATCGTGCTGTTGGATGACGGCGGGACGCTCGGCGAACAGGCCGAGCGTCGCGGCCGGCCCGAGGCGCCGATCCCAACCTTGAAACCGTTGCGGCGGAAGTCCGAGCCGACGATTCCCTGTCCACCCGCGCGCCGCGACCTGGCATTCTTCAACGGACTGGGTGGCTTCAGCAGAGATGGCCGCGAGTATGTGACTCTGTTGCCCGCCGGCCGCACGACTCCCGCCCCGTGGGTCAACGTGATCGCCAATCCGCAGTTCGGCACCGTCGTGTCGGAAGGGGGCAGCGCCTACACCTGGGCGGAGAACAGCCATGAGTTCCGCATCACCCCCTGGTTCAACGATCCTGTCACCGACGTCTCTGGCGAAGCGATCTATCTGCGCGACGATGAAACAGGGCGGTTCTGGTCCCCAACGCCTTTGCCGGCGCGCGGGTCGAACGACTACATCATCCGGCACGGGTTCGGCTACAGCATCTTCGATTACACCGAAGACGGCGTGACGACCGAGCTGTGCGTCTATGTGGCCGCCGATGCACCGGTCAAGTTCTACAAGCTCAAGATCACCAACCGCTCTGGGCGCACGCGGCAGCTCTCCGCGACGGGTTATTGGGAACTGGTCCTCGGCGAGTCTCGCGGTAAGTCGCTCCAACATGTGGTAACCGAGTCCGATTCGGCGAATGGAGCGATCTTCGCCCGCAACCCATACAGCACCGAGTTCGGGGATCGGGTCGTGTTCATCAATTGCAGCGAGACAAATCGATCACTGACGGGCGACCGCACCGAATTCCTGGGTCGCAATCGCGAGTTGTCGAATCCCGTCGCCATGCGGCGCGTACGGCTGTCGGGCAGGGTGGGCGCCGGCTACGATCCCTGCGCGGCGTTTCAGGCGCCGCTGGCCATCGCCGACGGACAGGAGCGGATTATCACCTTTACGATCGGCGCGGCCCGCAGTACGACCGAGGCGCGGACCCTGGCGGATCGCTATCGCAGCGTTGACAGCGCGCACAAGGCCATCGAGAGCGTTTGGGATTATTGGAGCCGGACGCTGGGCGTCATCTATCTGGAGACGCCTGATGCGTCGATCAACTACCTGGCGAACGGCTGGCTCATTTACCAGACGCTCGCCTGCCGCATGTGGGCCCGCTCCGGTCTCTACCAGTCCGGTGGGGCGTTCGGTTTTCGCGACCAGCTCCAAGACGCTATGGCGCTGGTGCATGCCCAGCCGGGACTGCTCCGGGAGCATATCCTGCGCGCCGCGGAGCGTCAGTTCCGTGAAGGAGATGTCCAGCACTGGTGGCACCCGCCGTTCGGACGAGGCGTGCGGACGCATTTCTCGGACGATTACCTGTGGCTGCCGCTGGCCATGTGCCGTTACGTCGCCACGACGGGGGACACCGGCGTACTCGACGAGCGCGTTGCATTCCTGACGTCTCGCCCGTTGCGCGACGACGAGGAATCGAACTTTGACCTGCCGCAGGTCTCCGACGACGTAGGTACGGTCTACGAGCATGGCGTGCGCGCGCTAGACCACGGATTGCGATTCGGCGCGCACGGGCTGCCATTGATGGGCTGTGGCGACTGGAACGACGGGATGAATCTTGTCGGACAGCATGGACGCGGCGAGAGCGTCTGGCTGGCGTTCTTTCTGTTCGAGGTCCTCACACGGTTTGCCGAATTGGCCGCCCGGCGCGGCGATGCGGCACTGGCCGATCGCTACACGGTCGAAGCGGGTCGTCTACGGGGCAACATCGAAGAACATGGCTGGGACGGTGAATGGTATCGACGGGCCTACTTTGACGACGGCACGCCCCTCGGTGCGGCCGAGAACGAGGAATGCCAGATCGACGCGATCTCGCAGAGTTGGTCGATACTCTCAGGCGCCGGAACTCAAGAGCGAACCAAACTGGCGCTGGAGAACGTCAGTCGCCGTCTCGTGCGTCGGGATGCGCGCCTGATACTGCTGCTCGATCCGCCATTTGACCATTCGGAATTGAACCCCGGTTACATCAAGGGTTATGTGCCCGGCGTGCGGGAGAACGGCGGTCAATATACGCACTCCGCGATCTGGACCGCGATGGCGGCCGCAGCCATCGGCGACCACGAACTTGCCTGGGAGTTGTTCTCGTTCATCAACCCCGTTTCGCACGGTTCCACTCCGGCCGATATCGCGCGGTATCGGGTCGAGCCGTACGTGATGGCTGCCGACGTCTACGGGGTCGCGCCGCACACGGGCCGCGGCGGCTGGACATGGTACACAGGGTCGGCCGGCTGGATGTACCGGCTGATCGTAGAGTCGCTACTGGGTCTGCAAATCGACGTCGACAAGCTCCGCATTGCGCCTTGTCTGCCGGCCGATTGGACCCACTTTAAGATTCACTATCGTTTTCGCGAAACATTCTATCACATCACTTTTCACCACCAGGGTCCGAGCGCAGTGGTGACTCAGTTGAAATTGGACGGTACCGTGGTGACCGATGACTTTATCACGTTGATCGACGATCGCCGAGAGCATGAGATTGATGTCGAAATGCAGCCCGTCAACAGCATTGTGTCGACGATCTGACATGGCGTTTTCTATGACGATCCAGGGTCTTCGCCGGTTCGCCGTAGCCGATCGCGCGTTGAATGGCCATTGCATCACACCGCGCCCGGCGCCTTGGCGCCAGACCGCATCTCGCCGTATCGATCTGCAAATCATGTCAGGCTCAGAAGTTCGTCGAACGAATGCGGTTCGACTGCATAATCGTTGGGTTGTCGATGCCGGCCCGCACCTACTTTACAATGCCGCGGGCGGTTTTCCGCTTCCTTGCGAGAGCAATCCGCCGACTCAGGACAAGCGCCCACTGACAAGCGCCGGGGTTGTAGATTGAAATAAGCTCGCGAACGGTTCACACGATTGGAATCGTGGGATACCGTCCCTTGCCCCGGTATGAGCCATTGCCGGGGCAGCGCGGGTTGTTTGAGGTTGTGCCTTACCTTCCGGCGGATGGCCCAGGCCGGGCGGAGTTGTTCGACACTGGCCGTGACCTGCCAGGGGCGGAGGAACGAAGCCAACGGATCATCTGGGATGTCGGACGCTGAGTAGGCGCTTGCTTCCGCATGGGGGGCCCCATTCCGGGAAAAATCAACCCGACCCCCCGGGTCTCGCGCGAGGGACTCCCCACGTCTAGCCTGAAAAACCGGGGCGCATTTTTCGTTGTCAAACTGGGCAAGGCGTCCGGATTGGCGGGCCGATGGCCTGCTACGCTGGGTGTTGGAAACGAGACCTTGCCCGAGTGGTATCAGTCGTCCCCCGGCCCGCCGCGCTTTTCCGCCCCTCGAAACAACCCCCACCCGCGCCCCCACCCCATGCCCGATGAAACCCTCTTCCGGTTCGCCGTGGTCGTTGTCGTCCTGCCGACGCTCGCCGTTGTGGGCTACCACCGGTTCCAAGCGGCTAAATCCCGCGAACCGATCTCCCGCAAGGAGGAAGGCTGCCTCTTCGCCATCGTTCTCCGCCTCGCCGGCCTGGCCGCGGCGATCGCCACGGCAGGCTACCTTTTCTCCCTCCACCCCTTCGCCGGCGCCTCGCTCCCCCTGCCGAACTGGCTCCGCTGGTTCGGCGTGGGCGTTGGCGCCCTCTGCTCGCTCCTGATGTACTGGACCCTCTCCAGCCTCGGCACAAACCTTACTGACACCGTCGTCACGCGCAACAACGCCACGCTCGTCACCCGCGGCCCCTACCGCTACGTCCGCCATCCGTTCTACGTCACCGCCTTCCTGGTCATGACCGCCGTCACACTCATCTCCGCCAACTGGCTCATCGGCCTCGCCAGCATCCTCATCCTCGCCCTCCTCGCCATCCGCACCCCCAACGAAGAAGCCCATCTCCTCGCCCGCTTCGGCGACTCCTACCGCGACTACGTGTCCTCCACCAACCGCTTC
>JALHPA010000016.1:1875-13303 GCA_022842745.1 Pirellulales bacterium | reverse complement strand
CTTCGCCGACGGAGACGATCGCGACGACGGAACCATTGCGCTCGCTGGTCTTGATGTCCCGGACGCCCAGCCCGCCGCGTCCTTTGGTCGGATAGCGCGCGTGGCTGCTGTTTTCGTTCTGCTCGTCATCGTCGCCGTTTTCCGGTTCGGCCGCCTCGGTCTCGATCTCGGATTCGACGGGGATCTCCGAATCTCCAGGCGCATCCGATTCTTCGGTCGGGGTATTGGGTCCGAAGGGAGTGCGTTTTCCGAAGCCGCGCTCGCAGACGGTCAAGAGCGCTGCGGCGGGATCGGCTACGACCATGCCGACCAGGCAGTCTTCGCCCCGCAAGCGGATTCCGCGGACGCCGCTGGAATCGCGCCCGCTGGATCGCACCTGGGCCTGGCGGAAACGGATGGCCTGACCGGCGGCCGACGACAGAACGAGTTCGTCGCCTGGCTTGGCCACGACGACGTCGACCAGCTCGTCTCCTTCACGGAGATTGATGGCGATGATGCCGATGCGCTTGGGGCGGCCGTAGGCTTGCAAGGGTGTTTTCTTGACCAGCCCCTTGCGAGTGGCCATGACCAGGTAGTGCTCCGGCAGTTCGAAGTCGCGGATGGCGATGCAACTGGCGATTTTTTCTTCCGGGGCCAGATTGAGGAGGTTGACGACAGCACGGCCACGGCTTTCGCGGGCCAATTGGGGCAGGTCGTAGACCTTTTGCCAATACACTTTGCCTTGGTTGGTGAAGAACAAGAGGTAGTCGTGCGTGCTGGCGACGAAGAAATGCTCGATGGGGTCTTCTTCCTCGGTCTTGGCGCCTTTCAGCCCCTTGCCGCCGCGGCGCTGGGCGCGATAGACGTTGGCAGCGGTGCGCTTGATGTAGCCGTTGTGGCTGATCGTGACCACCATGTTTTCTTCGGCGATAAGATCGGCCAGGTCGATCGAACCCCACTCTTCGCCGCTGATTTCCGTGCGCCGCGGATCGGCGTGCTTTCTTTTGAGCTCGAGACAGTCGGCGCGGATGATGTTGAGGATGTTTTGCTCGTCGCCGAGGATGCGGAGATACTCGGTGATTTCTTCCAACAGCTCGCGGTATTCGCCGCCGAGCTTCTCTTGTTCGAGATTGACCAATTGACCGAGCGTCATCCGCAGGATCGCGTCGGCCTGGACCGGGGTGAGGGTGTAGGTGTCGCTAACTCCGCGTTCGCTCTGGAAGAGGGCGAAGCCCGATTCGCCCAGGGCGCGCTCAAGCATGGAGGAGGGGGCCTCGATGCCCATCAGCCGGGCTTTGGCTTCGGCCTGGGTGGTGGAGGAGCGGATGACGCGGATGATTTCGTCGATATTGGCCAGGGCGAGCAGCAGGCCTTCGATCGTGTGTTTGCGCTGGCGGGCTTTTTGCAGCAGGAACTGCGTTCGCCGGCGGATCACCTGCACACGGTGGCGGAGGAACTCCTCCAGCATTTGCTTGAAGGAGAGGGTGCGCGGCTTGCCGTCGACCAGGGCAAGAAAAATGATCGAGACCGACTCTTGAAGCGGTGAGAACTGGTAGAGCTGATTGAGCACGACCTCGGGGTCGGCGCCTTTCTTTAGCTCGTAGACCAGCCGGACCGGCTCCTTGAGGTCGCTCTCGTTGCGGTCGTGGGCGATGTCCTTGATTTTGTCTTCCGCGACCAGCGTGGCGATGGCCTGCTCGACTCGATCGCGGGCCTGTTGAAACGGGACTTCGTTGACGACAATCCGATGCCGCCCCTTGCCGTGTTCTTCGATCCGGGCGCGGGCGCGGAGGGTCACGGTTCCGCGCCCCGTGTGGTAGGCGCGGCGCAGACCGCTGCGGCCCATGATGATGCCGCCGGTGGGAAAATCGGGGCCGGGGCAGATCTCGAGCAATTCGTCGATCGAGACGTCGGGCTGGTCGATCACGCGGACCAGGCAGTCGCAGATTTCGCCCAGATTGTGCGGGGGAATGGAAGTGGCCATGCCGACGGCGATGCCGTTGGCGCCATTGACCAGCAGATTGGGAAAGCGCGAGGGGAGGACCGTCGGTTCGGTGTGCCGCTCGTCGTAGGTGGGGACGAAGTCGACGGTGTCGAGCTTGAGGTCATCGAGGAGCAGGGCCGCGATTGGCGACATGCGGGCTTCGGTGTACCGCATGGCGGCGGCGGGCAGGCCGGCGATGCTGCCGAAGTTCCCTTGTTTGTCGATCAGGACGTGGCGCATGTTCCACTCCTGCGCCATGCGGACGAGGGTGGGATAGATGACGCTTTCGCCGTGGGGGTGGTAGTTGCCGCTGGTGTCTCCGGAGATTTTGGCGCACTTGACCCTGGCGGATCCGGGCGAGAGGTTGAGGTCGTTCATGGCGACCAGGATCCGCCGCTGGGAGGGCTTGAGACCGTCGCGGACGTCGGGGAGCGCGCGGCTCACGATGACGCTCATGGCGTAGGTGAGGTAGGCGTCTTTGAGCTCCTGCTCGATCTGGAGGTCGATTACCCTGCCGCTGTTGGTATCGATTCCCGAGAGCGCGGCATTTCCGTTGTCGGCCGCGTTTTCTAATGGCAATCCCTCGTCAGATCCGTTCGGCTCGTCCGGTTCGGTGGGCAACAGTCGGTCCTTTCGACAGATAGAAACGCCGCCCTGGGCGGGTCGTTTGGACCCCTTGGACAGGCAACGTCAGAAACTCCTTGGAGAAGCCCGAATTCTAAGCTTTTTTCCGCTTGCCAACAACCCGGCGGATGGCTGCGACGGCGGTCACAAACCGAAGGGGGGCAAAGGGTTGAATGCGCTATGGCAGAAACTGACAACGGAGAACGGATGGTCTATGCGGGAGTCGGTTCCTCGCGCTTTGGGGCCGAATCCACATACAGATTGAACCTATTCCAAGTAAAGATTATGGCATTTTGGTCTTTTTTTGTGTCGCTGGTGTCAGGTTCAAGCTGTCGGCGGCAAATATCTAGTGAAGCCTGATTTTGGGCAAGACAGGCAAGCTCCGCTGGGGAGCGGTTTGGTATTTTGAATAGACTCGGCAAAATAGGGTGTGATGCGATGCGATTACTGACTTTGACGCTGGGACTTGCGGCGGCACTGACTTGGGGAGGGACCGCCCACGCAGCCGCTACGATTGTTTCCACCCCAGGAACGGCGATGCCTTGGGAGTGGGTGAGCGGCGGATTGAATGATGCGTTTCAATACGGCGTTCTTGATGGCTCGGGTCCAGTGATCGTGGACGCCTCCAGCGGGATTGACTTCTCGCCGGGGGGGATTCTGACGATCGAGTATCTCACCGGACTGACCAGCGCGTTCGGGAATCCGGGGGGTGATGTCGACGCCGATGGCTACGTGGGGTCGGTTTTCAAGAACGACGATCCAGGATCCACCGGTGAGTTCTTTCCGAGCCTTTATACGCCAATGGATTGGGACACTTTTCTGCAAGCTTTGATGGGCGTATTCACCGACGCGAGCGGCTCGATTGTCGGTACGCCGTTCGAGGTGGGGAACGGTCCTACGGCCGTTGCGATTCCAGTCGGCGCGACCCAGTTGCAGTTGGGTTTCAACGACGATTTATTCGCGGACAACACCGGTTCGCTGCGGGTCCAGGTATCTGGTCCTGATCGTCCAGGGGTCGTACCGGAACCGGCCAGTCTGCTGGTTTGGGCTGGACTGGCGGCGGTTGGCGGGCTGGCGATTCGCCGCCGGCGGGCTGTTTCCGTTTGAACTCGGCCGACAACAAATCGAGGAAAACACGCCGATGAGATCGGCGCGCAAGAGTTGGATTCGGTAATCAAGGGAAGCGCCCGCACCATGTGGCGCTTCCCTTGATTTGTTATTGGAGGTTGTAAGGCAGCGTGTGGTTCGAGTGCGAGAGCGCCTAGGGAGTGCGGCGCGTGCATCGCCAATTCCGTCCGCAGGAGTTGCCCAGGAATTCGGCAGGCCCCTGCTTCCCGGCCTGATCGAAATTCTGTACCATTCGGCTTAACTGCTCGCTTCATCGGCAGTTACGACGAGTCTAGAAATCCGTGCCCCGGTCGCGGTACGGTCTTTGCCTTTGGAGGCGAATTTGCGGAGCGTCCAATTCCATTTCTTTTTGCCAGGAGCTCGTGGCGTGAGTACTGCAAGACAGGCGGCGATCGCGGCGGTCACGAATTACAAAACGAACGGTGCGGCGTTGAACTTCAAAGAGACGCCGACCAGCGAACTTTTCTCGGCCAACGTCTTCACCGACAAGGTGATGAAGGATCGGCTGCCGAAGCCGGTTTACAAGGCCCTACAGGCGACGCTCAAGAAGGCGGCCCCGCTGGATCATACGGTCGCCGACGCCGTGGCCCTGGCAATGAAAGATTGGGCGATCGAGAAGGGGGCGACGCACTTTGCCCACGTGTTTTATCCGCTGACCGGCCTGACCGCCGAAAAGCACGACAGTTTTTTGGCCCCCACGGGAGACGGCGGGGCGATCGCCGAATTCAGCGGCAAAGAACTGATTCAAGGGGAGCCGGACGCCTCCAGTTTTCCCTCCGGGGGTATTCGGGCCACGTTTGAGGCCCGCGGTTATACCGCGTGGGATCCGACCAGCCCGGCGTACATTCTGGAGAACCCCAACGGCACGACGCTGTGCATTCCGACGGCGTTCTGCTCCTGGACGGGCGAAGCGCTCGACAAGAAGACCCCGCTCTTGCGCTCGATGCAGGCTGTTAGTAAACAGGCCCAGCGGGTGCTCAAGCTGTTCGGCCACAAGGACGTCGGCCCCGTTTACGCGACGGCCGGTCCCGAACAGGAGTATTTCCTGATCGACCGCAACTTCTACTTTGCCCGGCCGGACCTGGTGACCTGCGGGCGGACGCTGTACGGCGCCAAGCCGCCGAAGGGGCAGGAGTTCGAGGACCAATACTTCGGCCAGATTCCGGAGCGTGTGCTGGCCTGCATGCTGGAATCCGAGCGGGAGCTATACAAGCTGGGGGTGCCGGTCAAAACGCGGCACAACGAAGTGGCCCCGGCCCAGTACGAGATCGCCCCCATCTACGAGAACGCCAACCTGGCCACCGATCATCAGCAGATGATCATGCAGGTTTTGCAGCGCGTGGCGCAGAAGTACGGCATGGTCTGCCTATTGCATGAGAAGCCGTTCGCGGGGATCAACGGCTCCGGCAAGCACGTGAACTGGTCGTTGGGCTGCTCGGTGGGCAACCTGTTGGAACCGGGGGAAAGCCCGCACGAGAACGCACAATTTCTCGTGTTCTGCGCGGCGGTGATCCGGGCCGTGCACAAGTACAGCGAGCTATTGCGGGTGGCGGTGGCGACCAGCGGGAACGACCACCGGTTGGGGGCGAACGAAGCGCCGCCGGCAATTATCTCGATCTTCCTGGGCGAGCAACTGGCCGACGTGTTCACGCAGTTGGAGACGGGTAAGGCCACGAGCAGCAAGGCGGGGGGCGAGCTCAAGGTGGGCGTCGACACGCTGCCACCGCTTCCCAAGCACGCCGGCGACCGCAATCGGACCAGTCCGTTCGCGTTCACGGGGAACAAATTCGAGTTCCGCGCGGTGGGTTCGAGCCAATCGATCGCTGGACCGCTGGTGGTGCTGAACACGATCGTGGCGGAAAGCCTGGACTTCGTCGCCACGAAACTCGAAAAGGCGACCGGAGGCGATGCCTCGAAACTCAACGCCGCCGTGCAGGCGGTCCTGTCGGAAATCGCCAAGGAGCACAAGGCGATTATCTTCAATGGGAACGGGTACAGCGCCGAATGGCATGCCGAGGCGGAAAAGCGGGGGCTGCCGAACCTGCGGAACACGGTGGCCTCGATGCCGAGCCTGGTCAAGCCCGACTCGATCGCTCTGTTTGAGAAGTACGGCGTGCTGAGCGAGCGCGAGGTTCGCAGCCGATACGAGATTTACCTCGAACGGTACTGCAAGGACATCAATACCGAAGCCTTGTGCGCCTTGGCGATGGCCAAGACGATGATCCTTCCGGCCGGCTACCGCTACCAAGGGGAGTTGGCCCAGATCGCGTCGTCTCTGAAAGCCGTCGGCAAGACCCCGCACATGGGGACGCTGGATACGCTGACCAGCCTGGTCTCCAAGCTGGAGGACAAGATCGCCGAGCTGGACGCAGCGATCAACCACAAGGGGGCCCACGACCTGATGGCGGAAGCCCGCCATTTCCACGACGAGGTCGTTCCCGCAATGCTGGCGGTCCGGGAGATCGCCGATCAACTGGAGTCGATTTGCGCCGACGACATTTGGTCGCTGCCGACGTACCGGGAAATCCTGTTCATCAAGTAAATGGGCTTTCGTCCGGCCGCGGCAAGCGGTCCGGCAGCCTAAGAATGGTCTTTGTTGGAATCGGCGAATGGCGGACCCATTCGCCGATTCCTATTTCTGGGACGGGCGCGGCCGGACGCCGACGACCGAGCGAGCTGCGGGGAGTGGAAATCCGGCCCTTGCGAGGAGCGTCGCGGGTTGCTGCCTGCCCGGAATCGCCCTATGATTTGCAGCAACTTCGTCCGGTCGTTGGAACCGGTCGGTATCCCCGTTTTAGCGAGCTAGCTCCCCTTGGATGTCGCGCTTTGGCACTGGTTTGCGTTTGCCGCCTTCGTGGCGGTGATGCTGACGCTCGATCTGACGGTATTCCACCGCCAGTCGCACGAGCCGGGGCTGCGCGAAAGCGCGTTCTGGACGATTTTCTGGTGCAGCCTGGCGGGGGCGTTCAACCTGCTGGTGTGGTACGAATGGGGGGCGGTGCCGGCGCTTGAGTTCCTGAACGGCTATTTGATCGAGTGGTCGTTGTCGATGGACAACGTCTTCGTGTTCGCGGTGATTTTCAGTTATTTCCGCGTGCCGCTCAAATACCAGTACCGGGTGCTGTTCTGGGGCATCCTGGGCGCGATCGTGATGCGGCTGACGTTCGTGCTGATCGGGGCGGCGCTGTTGGAGAACTTCAAATGGATGATGTGGATCTTCGGGCTGTTTCTGGTGTACACCGGCGTCAAGCTGGCTTTCAAGCACGATGAGGAGCTGCACCCCGACCAGAATCTGCTGATGCGGCTGGGCCGGAAGATGTTTCGCGTGGCGAAGGAGCCGCACGGCGATCATTTTTTCGCCATCGAGAATGGGAAACGGTGCGTCACGCCGTTGTTTCTGGTGCTGTTGGTGGTCGAGAGCACCGATGTCGTATTCGCGGTGGATAGCGTGCCGGCGATATTCGGGATTACGAACAAGCCGTTCATCGTGTTTACGTCGAACATCTTCGCCATCATGGGATTGCGGGCGTTGTACTTCCTGCTGGCGGGGGTGATGGGGCTGTTTCGTTATTTGAGCTATGGCCTAAGCGCGGTCTTGGTGTTCGTGGGAGTGAAGATGATCGCCGAGTATTGGGTGCATACTCAGACATTCGCCGATTGGACGGGAATTACCTCGTATCTTCCCGATCCCGCGCATCCGGACGCCTCGCACCATCTCGTCCCGCCGTGGGTGAACTTGATCGTCATCGTGTCGCTGTTGGGCTTTTCCGTCGTCGCGTCGATCGTGGCCCAACGAAGGGACGATCGGCGGCAGGTTTCCCCCCCACCTTCCCAGCCGGACGAGACGGCGTCCCACCCGACGTTACCGAGTTGACCCTGAGGCAGAGTGTCCGCGGTGGATTGCCGGACTAAATCACGGGAACGCGCGATCCACCGCCAGTCCGGGCGTCCCTCCCCTTTTGCGTCGGCGGAAGCATTGCATGTCCCAAACTCACAGGACCGGTTCGCTGTTTGTCATCTTCCTCACGGTCTTCATCGACTTGTTGGGGTTTGGCATGGTGCTGCCGTTGCTACCCAACTATGCCGATGCGTTCGGCGAGGACGAGCACGGGTGGCTGATCGGTACATTGATGGCCAGTTTTTCGGCCATGCAGTTCTTGTTCGCGCCCCTTTGGGGGCGGCTGTCGGACCGGGTGGGACGGCGGCCCGTCATCGTGGTCGGACTGCTCGGCTCGACCGTCTTTTATGCCCTATTCGGACTGGCCGCCGCAATGCGGAGCCTGCCGCTGTTGTTCGCGGCCCGGATTGGCGCAGGGATCGCCGGGGCCACGATCTCCACGGCCCAGGCGTACATTGCCGATTGCACGACCGTCGAGACCCGAGCGAAGGGGATGGCGCTGATCGGGGCTAGTTTTGGACTCGGTTTTACGTTTGGACCATTGCTCGGTTTTGCGGCGCTGTGGCTTTCGGACGACATTGCGACCAGTCCGTGGCCGGGCTACGTGGCGGCCCTGTTGTCGGCGGCGGCTCTGACCCTGGCGATCTTCAAGCTGCCAGAATCGCTTAGCGCTGCGAGCCGCCCGCACGAGCGGGGGTGGATCAGCCGACAGTCGCTTAGCGATGCGGTATCGGTCCCCTCGATCGCGGCGCTATTGGCGACATCGTTTGTCAGTTTGGTTTCGTTTGGCGGTTTTGAGACGACGATTTCGCTTCTGCTGAAGCGACAAATGAGTTTCGATAGCCGCGAAGTCCTGCTCTTTTTCGCGTATATCGGGCTGGTGCTGACGCTGGCCCAGGGTTTTCTCGTGCGTCGGCTGTCCGGGCGGATCAAGGAAGGCCCGATGGCGATCGCGGGATTGCTGATCTCGGTCGCTGGCTTTTTGCTCCTGGCCCAGGCAGCGCAACAAGGAAGCCTGGCGGCGATTATGGCGGCGGTCGCCGTCGAGGTGACCGGCTTTTCGATGGTCACTCCCTCGGTTCAATCGTTGATCTCCCGCCGCAGCGATCCTTCCAAGCAGGGGGGAATTCTCGGATTGGCCCAGGGAATCGGCGCGTTGGCTCGAATCGTGGGGCCACTAGCCGCGATCCCGCTGTTCTTTATTCAGCCGGTGCTGCCGTATTGGGTGGCGTCGGGGGCGATGTGCGCGGCAATTGGGATGTTGGCGGTATCCCTTCGGGGGGGCAAAGATTTCGTCCCCAGCGATTCCCCGTCGACAGCGACGGCGACGGCGACCGATGCCAACCCTGCGACGGCGCCGCAGGCAAGCTCACCCGCGCTGCATTGAGCGGTGGCGGGGCCGTTAATTTACCTCAAAGATCATTTCGATCTCGACGGCCATGCCCCCCGGCAGGGAGGGCGCGCCGACCGCGCTGCGGGCGCCGATTCCATGTTCGGCCCCGAATAGCTCCGCAAATAGCTCGCTGGCGCCGTTAATCACCTGGGGGTGCTGGGTGAAATCGGGCGTGCAATTAACCAGGCCAAGCGTTTTGACCACCCGCCGCACGCGGTCCAGGGTGCCGAGGTATTGCCGCAAGGTGGCCAAGAGCGCCAGACCAACCAACCGCGCGGCGGCCTTTCCCTGTTCGAGCGACAAATCCGCCCCCACCCGACCGAGCACGAGCCGGCCATCGGTTTGCAGCGGGCCGTGCCCGGACAGGTAGACCAGATTTCCCACCTGCACCACGGGCTTGTAGACCCCCTGCGGCTTGGGGACGGGCGGAAAGGCCAAGGCCAGTTCCTGTGCGCGAGCTTCGTAGGACATGAAAACGGCAGGGGTTGGAGGACGCGGAAGAGGCACGACAGGCCCCGCCCGAACGAGGTTCTAAAATAGCCTCTGTCCCCAGCGGCGAAAAGACTCATCCGCGCGGTTGCGATGGCCGATTGGCGGCGTCTCGAATCTCCGCCGCGGCGGGACATGACACCCTTGGGTTTTCCGCAGGGCGGTGGGCGCCTGGTATCAAGCCGCCAGTTTTGTAGGTCACGGCACCCCGTGCCTGACCGGCGCACGCCACGGCGCCTGGGGTCAAGCCGCCAGACTTGCCCCCAGAAAAGCTCTTAATCCCCCCCGCCACCGTCCCCCGTGGCATGGGCGTTGTCGTCGTCGGACCGGTTCTTCAACAACCCGCTCGTCTCGAACGACACTTATGGTTCTCGCGTTGCCCGTATCGCCGTCCCCGAACCGAGTACGCTGCTGCTTCTCGGCGTTGGAAGCCTGGCGGTGTTGTGGCGGAAGCGAGAAGGTGGGCCGGCATGATTTCATCTCTACGAAACTTCGACCAGCTCCAATTCCAATCCCAGCGCGGCGGCGACCGATCGCAGGTTCGAAAGCTTGACGTCCCGGCCTTGCTCGATGTCGCGGATCGTGGCTTGATTCGGGATTCCGGCCCGCTGCGCGAGCGCGTACCACGTCAGGCCTTGTGCTTCTCGTGCTTGCCGGATTCGCGCCGGAATGCCCGGCGGCGATGGTTTCCGATCCGTGCCCGCTTTCGGAGGAAAATCCTTGATTGCCGTTGCGCGAATTCGCGCATGCCGGGCGCGCTCCTCGTCAGACAAGCGGCGATTCACGTGCCGCAGCTTCTTCTTGGCCATGGGTTCGATCTCCGCTTCAAGGTTCCGCAACTTCATACGCCGTCACGGGAATCACCGCGCCCTCTTCCTCTTCGTAGACGACCACGATGCAGCGCCCGTCCGGCGTGTGACCAAACACGCAAGGACGACCGCTCGTGCGGCTGTCCCCCTTCGACTCGTAGTTTTCCAAAACGTAATCGACGTCATCCGTCGTCAAATCGTGTTCCTCGATGTGCTCGACGTTCCCGCCGGGCAGAGGGTCCCAAATGACATGGGTCCATTCCATTCGATGTCTCCGGGCATCCCCGGCAATTATAGCATTACGCTGCCGTACTGCAATAGGTTGCAGGACAGCCGACATGCCCGCGCGGGTGAGCATGCTCCGGGCACGGAGGACGGCGTTGTTTTTGGAGAACTCAGCGACCTTCAGCTTAGCGGCGGAGCCGGCTGGACGCTGATACTAATTGCCGCTGGTCGAACGGCGTTCTATGCGCGGCTCACCGGTAGCGGAATTGTCGCCGGCAACGATTTTGGAATTTGGGCCACCGACCGCAGCGGCGCCCTGCAACTGGTCGCTCGCGAGGGCGACCTCTCGGAAGTCGCCCCCGGAGACTTTCGCACGATCGGCAGCTTCACGAGCCGTCACACGAATTCGACCGGCAACAGCGACGGCCGGCCCAGCACGTACAACAACCTCGGCCAGCTCGCCTTCCAAGCCACGTTCACCGACGGCACCTCCGGCATCTTCGTTTCCAATCGCGTCGCGGTTCCCGAACCAAACACCCTGCTGCTTCTCTGCATTGGAAGTCTGGCGGTGTTGTGGCGGAGACGAGCTCCGTTGCTCCGTAAGGCCAATAGCGCGTCCTCACGAAAAGAGCCGCCGCAAACTGGCGAGCGTCTCATCGAGTTTCGCCTTGGTGAGATGGCCGGCCGTGTAGAGGATCACCGATTGTTCTACGGTGAAGAGCCGATTTGGCCGGACGTAACTCCGCACTTTGAGTTGGCCGTTCTCAAGGTCACTCGCCTCGAGCAGAATCGAATGACTGTCCCTGTGCGCTTGGCTGGTGATCTGGCAAAGGATCAAGTCATCGCCAGGCAAATCGACAACGACCAATGCCGGGCGACGTTTGCCCGCTTGCAGATTG
>JALHPA010000016.1:0-1865 GCA_022842745.1 Pirellulales bacterium | reverse complement strand
CAGATTGGTCTGGGGAAAGGGCAATACGACGATGTCTCCCGTTATAGGTTTGCCCACGCCGCGTCCTCTTCCGGAGTGTCCCAATCTCGGGCCAGAACGGCTTCGCTGGCCAGCAAGCCATTAAACGCTTCGTGATCCGCTTTGAGCCTGAGGAAGCGGGCAAAGTCATACACTTCGCGCTGTAACGGCTCGGGCAAAACGTCAAGTTCCCGTTCGATCAATTCGCGTGTGCTCATGCCAAAATCATACCACAAATCGGGCTGGCACGGAATAAATTCTCTCGGCGGCGCATAGACGATTACCACGGTCGCGAGACCATTATCCCACTATGAAAGACGAATCCATGAAACGCACGTTCCTGCTTTTATGCATTGGCAGTCTGGCCGCGTTGCGGCGGAGACGAGGTTTAGTTTGTGCGGCAATTCTGGTTGCCGCGTTCCTTGGCCTGCAATCGCAAACCGTCCGCGCCGACTCGGCCGTCGCCTGGGGCATCAACCCTAACGGCCAGCTCGGCGATGGAACAACCACCGACCACGACACGCCAATGCCAGTCAGCGGGATGGACAGCGGCGTCACCGCCGTAGCGGCCGCCGGCCATTTTCACAGCCTGGCCGTGAAGAACGGCGGCGCGTATGCCTGGGGCTTCAACAGTACTGGCCAGCTCGGCGACGGCACGACGACGACTCGTCTGACGCCCGTCCCGGTCAGTGGCCTAGCGAGCGGCGTTACCGCCGTAGCCGGCGGTGGCTTCGTCGGCAACCCCGAATATGCTCAAAGTCTGGCTGTGCAAAACGGCGCCGCGTTTGCCTGGGGTCACAACACTTTTGGCCAGCTCGGCGACGGCACGACGACGACTCGCCTCACGCCCGTCCCGGTCAGCGGCATGGGCAGCGGCGTGACGGCGATTGCCGCCGGCACCTTTCATACTCTGGCCGTACAAAACGGCAAACTCTGGGCCTGGGGTAGCAACGACAGTGGCGAGCTCGGCATCGGCGTCTTCCCGACGGGACTCCCGTCGAACTCGAGCTGGAGGTATCCAACGCCAGTCGCAGTCATCGGCATGGACAGCGGCGTGACGGCCGTCGCGGCCGGCCGCTATTTCAGCCTGGCCGTCAAGGAGGGCGGCGTCTATTCCTGGGGTAGGAACGACTCGGGGCAGCTCGGTGATGGCTCATTTGTTCTTAAAACCAACACGCCCCAACTCGTCGCCGGCCTGGAGAGTGGCGCAACGGCAGTCGCGGCATTTGATGATATCAGCTTGGCCGTGGCGGGCGGCCACGCGTACTACTGGGGATCTGACACCCGCACTCCTGTGCCGGTTGACCCGGCCAACCTTTCCAACATCGTCGCGGTTGCCGCTGGTTACGAAATCGCCTATGCGCTATCGTCCGACGGCCGCTTATGGTCGTGGCGGGACCAGAACGGCGGCCTGCCCACGCCCCAAGAGTTGCTCCCGCCACCCGGCCAAAAGTTCACCTCTATCGCCGCCGGCGTCGGCAGCGCCGTCGCCACGGTGGTCGCCATCCCCGAACCAAGCACGCTGCTGCTTCTCTGCATTGGAAGTCTGGCGGTGTTGTGGTGGAGGCGAGTAGGTGGGCTGGCATGAATTCCGCTCTACGCAACCTCGACCAGCTCCAATTCCAATCCCAGCGCGGCGGCGACCGATCGCAGGTTTGAAAGCTTGACGTCCCGGCCTTGCTCGATGTCGCGGATCGTGGCTTGATTCGGGATTCCGGCCCGCTGCGCAAGCGCGTACCACGTCAGGCCTTGTGCTTCTCGTGCTTGCCGGATTCGCGCGGGGATGCCCGGCGGCGATGGTTTCCGACCCGCGCCCGCTTTCGGAGGAAAGTCCTTGATTGCCGTTG
>JALHPA010000015.1 GCA_022842745.1 Pirellulales bacterium | reverse complement strand
GCCGTTTCGCGGGGAATACTATGAGCTGCGCCCGTCCGCTCACAGGCTGTGCCGGAATTTGATTTATCCGGTTCCAGATCCGAATTTTCCATTCCTGGGGGTTCACTTTACGCGCAGCGCGCATGGCACGGTGGAATGTGGCCCGAATGCCGTGCTGGCCCTGGCCCGGGAGGGATATCGAAAGTGGGATTTCAGCCTCCGCGACTCGCTGGATACGCTGAGTTATCCGGGTTTTTTGCGATTGGCCGCGCGGCATTGGCGGGCAGGCCTCGGGGAGCTGCGCCGCAGCTTCAGCAAGCGGGCGTTTGTGGCGGCGCTTCAGCGGATGATTCCCGAGATTCGCTCGGAGGATTTGCAAGCTGCACCGGCGGGCGTGCGCGCGCAGGCCGTGTCTCGGACGGGAGCGCTGGTGGACGATTTTCTCATCGTTGGAGAGGGGCGGGTGATAAACGTCTGCAACGCGCCGTCGCCGGCCGCGACAGCATCGCTCAACATCGGCCAGATAATCGTGGCCGAGTTGACTTCACGCTGGTGACCGCGACCTGCCGGGGACCGTTTATTGGTACGTACACCGCATGGCTTGATTTGAGCGGACGAAGGCCCTGCTAGCAGCGTTGCGAGAACGAAAAGACCGTAAAACAGCGGTCGCTCTCGCGGCGGTCTTGACGCCGGGGGAGGTTCGTGGGAAAAGTCCGACCCCGAGGCGTTCTCCCTCCTAGTCCTGCTGTGGCAGCGAGAGTTGTTCCTATGCATCGATGGCCCAGCTTCGTTGCGCTTGCGCTATTGGTCTATTGTGCGGGCTGCCGGTCTCCGTACCGCAGCGATCAGGGGGCGTTGTACGGAGGGCTGGCGGGGGCGGGGCTGGGAGCTCTGGCCGGAGATGCCGTCGGGAGCGCGGGAGCCGGCGCCGCCATCGGTGCAGGCGTCGGGGCGCTATCCGGCGCTCTGGTGGGAGGCTCGCTAGATGACATCGAGGCGCGCAACCGGGCCGAAATTGAAGCCCGATTGGGTCGTCCGGCCCCAACGGGGGCCGTATCGGTCAACGACGTGATCCAAATGACCCGGGCAGGAGTCGATCCGACAGTGATCGTCAATCACATTCGCAACAATGGATCGATGGGACCATTGCAGGCCAACGATCTGATCCTACTGAGTCAGCAGGGTGTCCATCCAAGCGTGGTGCAGGCGATGCAGAGCCCGCCTGCGCGGCAGGTGTCCTATCAGCAGCCGCCGGTGATTGTGGAGCAAGTGGCTCCTCCACCGGTGATCGTTGCAGAGCACTATTACGACCCGTACTGGGGTCCGCCGCCGTACTACCGCCATTGTCGGCCGCGGCCGGGCGTGAGCTGGGGGGTTTCGGTCGCGCACTAGCGCGAGTCCGCCGCACGATTGGGTCGATCCTCAAGGCCATTCGGCCGACGGTGGGGTTGCGGTACAATGAGCCGCCTTATTGAGGGTTGCGTTATCGTTGGCCAGCGCCGCTCCCCGTTTTTGGCACCCAGTCGAGAATTCCCGCATGCGAAATGCGCTCCGCGCCGTCGTATTTGATCTGGACGGCCTCATGTTCAATACGGAGGAGCTTTATCAGCAGGTGGGGAGCACGCTGTTGGAGCGGCGCGGGAAGCGGTTTGAGGCTGAGTTGTTGGACCGGATGATGGGCCGGCCGCCGCAGGTGTCGCTGCAAATGATGATCGACTGGCACAAGCTGGACGACACGGTGGAGGGCCTGTCGCGGGAGACGGAGGAGATTTTCGCGGCGATCCTGGACCGCGAGCTGGCCTGCATGCCGGGGTTGGAGGAACTATTGTCGGCGTTGGAATCCGAGCGGATACCGAAGGCGATCGCCACCAGCAGCGGTCGGCGGTTTGTGCGGAATGTATTATCGCGGTTTGAATTCGAGCCGCGCTTCGAGTTTATTTTGACGGCCGAAGACGTGCGGCAGGGGAAGCCCCACCCGGAGATTTACTTGACGGCGGCCAGCCGGCTGCGACTCTTGCCGGAGGAGGTAATGGTCCTGGAAGACAGCCATAACGGATGCCGGGCGGCGATCGCCGCGGGCACGTTTGCCGTCGCCGTGCCGGGGGGGCACAGCCAGACACATGATTTCAGCGGATGCGCGTTACGGGTGGATAGCTTACGCGATGCGAGAATCTATGAGGCGCTGAGGTTACCGCGGCCCGGTGTTGCGTAGCGATTGGCGGCGCGCAAAGTAAACCGCCCGGAGGGTATCCGGGCGGCTTGAAAATCGCACGTTGTTCGCACTTCGATTCAGTTGACGCAGTTCGGTCCGGTCGCTGCACAGTTCGGCTGCACGGCGCAATTGGGGTTCGGCGCCGGCACCCGAACCTGCACTGTCTTGGGAGTCAGGCGGCAGACCCGCACGGGAACCGACTGTTTTTCGCGGTACGGCACCATGACCTGATAGGTTTCCGTTCGCTGCTCGGGTACGCGTTCCCAGTCCGTGACTTCGACATTTCTAGTGCGAGTCTCGGTCCGGCAAACAGTGTAGGGCACCTGCCGCTCCTGCGTCTCCGCCACCAGACGGCAGACTTGCACTTCGCGGGTGCGGATCTCTGGGCGGCAGAGATTGACCAGGTAGGAGTAGGTCCGCTCGACCGGTTTCATACGTTGCACGGCGACCGTTTGCTCGCGGGGGACGCAGACGGTGTACTGTTCTTCTCGCGTTCGCTGCTCGGAAACCAAGCGGCAGGTTTGCACCTGCCGAGTTCGGGTCTCTGGCCGGCAGAGAGTGACCTGGAAGGTATAAGGTCGCTCTACCGGCTGGAGCTTTTGCACGGCGACGGTTTGCTCGCGCGGGACGCAGACGGTGAAGTTGACCTGCCGAGTCAGCGTTTCTGGAACCATCTCACAATACGGAATGGTGCGGGTGCGGGTCTCGGGCCGGTAGTTGGTCACCGTATACGCATAGGGTTTATTGACCATGCGGGGGACCCGCACGGTGTATTGCACGTTTTGCGGCACCAAACGGGGGACCCAGACTCGCCGGGTGGTAGTATGTACCGGAGTGCCCGGTTGAGCGCATCCGGGGGCGGCCGCTGCGCAACCGGTGGATACATATTGCGCACAGCCGTCGTCGCAACCGGTCGAGACCTGACAGGGGACTTCCTGCCAGCTCCCTTGATCCCGCATTACGGTGCAAGTGCGGGTCTCATTGACCCACTCGCAGACGGGTCGCATCCCCTGACGCTGTTCCTGGTAGGGAACCTGAACCGTGACCTGTACCTGCCGCTCGCGGCGGACCGGGCGCATTACCGTGGTTTGTATGGACCGCGTCTGCACCTCGGGGACCATAACGCGGCGCGTTTCGTTGACGGTCACCGGCTGGTATTCGGTTCGAGTCGCTTGCCGCGTTTCTTGGTACGGAACCATGACGGTGTATGGCAAGGCTTTCGTCTCATAGACAGGCTTTTGGACGATGAAGGGGACGGATCGAGTGCGTTGTTCAGGAACCATCACCGTGCGGGTTTCCTCGACGGTCTCGGGAACATATTCGGTTCGCGTCGCCTGGCGAGTCTCTTGGTAGGGGACCATCGCGGTGTATTGCTGGGTGGCGGTTTCCATGACGGGGCGCTGCACCGTGTAGGAAATGGTCCGATATTTGGTTTCGGGGATCTGGACCACGTAGTTCTGAGTCTCGGTTCGGGTGCGGGGAACCATGCGGTAATGGGTGACGGTTCTCTCGCGTTGCTCGGGACGGTATCGGAGGCACTCGATTTCGCGCATTTCGGTCATCAGGGTGGGGACCATGATCGTGCGCTCCTCGACCGTAAACTGTGGGCTGGTCGCCATGCAGGGGGCGCAGGCGGGGCCACAAACTTGCGGCCGATACGATTGACAATAGTCGTGGCGACGGAACCCGGCCTGAACCGGTCCCGCCGCGGCCGTCAAGAAACCTAGCAAGAGGCTAGTTCCAATGAGTCTGGGGGTCATGGTGTCATCCTTTCAATTCACTAGTTACTAAGCCGGCCAAACACTGATTCCAGTCGCCCGAAACCGTCCAAGGGGAACTCGATTCGGCCAAGCCCTAGGCATCCCAGGGATTGGCGGACGGGAATCGGGAAAGCAGTCTCTGCCTTGGGTTCTTCCCAGCATTGTCTTCGATAAAATAGCGGGGAACAGGTCCGAAATCTTCCCGTGGCGTAATTTTTTTCTGGCGTCCACTTCCGAACAACGGGTGCGGAGTTGAAGCCGCAAAAGTCAAAGCAAATTTCAAGCCAGAAATTCAGCGCCAGACCAAATTGATACTTGACGGATGGACAGCCTCGAAATTCGTTTCGCATGGGGCCAAGCAGACGCTCGATGTCCCCCAACCGTCGCGCATTAAGCGCGCACGAAAAGGGTGATTATCGGAGGGGTTTCCGGAACTCGGCCCGGTATACCGGTTGGCCGTGCAAACGCGTGCGGCGCTCGAAGTGAGTGCGATAGTCGAGATCATGCTCGGCAGGCCGAGCGGGCGGCTCGAACGGTCCGGCAAGCGACGTGGAGGCCGCGATCACCGCCAAGCCGGTCGTGAAATACTCCTGCACGTCGGTCCAGAAGTGCAAAGCGCCACCCGGCGTAAGGATTCGCTCCACGTCTTGAACGAAGGACGCGTTAAGCAGTCGACGCTTCTTATGCCGGGCTTTCCACCAAGGATCGGGAAAATATACATGGATCGCAGCAAGCGAAGCGGAGGGGACGCAATCACGAATGAACCGTTTTCCGTCTCCGCAGAGCAGGACCGCGTTGGTCAATCCCAAGCGAGCGAGGCGCGCGGCCGCGAAGCGCGCGTATTTGGAAGCGATTTCAATGCCCAGGAAGTTGCGATCTTGAGAACCCGCGGCCGCGTTCGCCAGGAACAGACCTTTGCCGGAACCGACCTCCAACTCGATCGGCGCATTTCCCTTAAACCACCGCTCGGGGGTCCAGGAGGGGCTGGAATCGCCCATGGGGAAGAAATGGGCCGATATATCGAGGGCCGGATCGACGTTTCGCAGAGCGCGGCGAGGCATTCGAGGGGAGCAAGCGAATCAGGGGCGCCGTTTTTAACCACGATACGGCGAATTGGTTCGCTCGACTAGCCGCTGGGACTTCCACGCTAGAAGTCGTACCACAATCCCCAGCCAAATTGCTCCTCATTTTGATCGAAGAACTCGTACTGCGAGCTTTTGCCAGTGAGGTATTGAAAACCGGTCCGAAGAACTCGCTCGGTGTACTTCCCGCGCCACTGCCAACCGAGTTGGGCGACAAAGTTGCCGTTGAAACTCAATTCCTCGCGCAGATGGGCATTGAGCGCAACGAACGGCGCGCCGCGGCAGAACAGCGGGAGCAGCGGGCTGTAATCGAGGCCAAATTGGAACTCCCACGGCTCGCTGCCGCCGTCGCTATAGAAGGCCCAGCCTGCTTCGCCGTACAACCGCAGGTCGGGCGTCACGTAGTACGAATTGCCCAGGACCAAGGCGTCCCGGCTGAAGTTGATTCGCCGGGCGCCTGGGTTCTTCAGCAGATATTCGTCTCCCAGGTGGGAACTGAGGTGGTAGTAGGCCAGTTTGACCTGGTAGGGACCCGCGCCGAAAGTGAACGGCACGCCGACGCGATAATCGGTCGAGACCAGGTCCATGTCCTGTTGCGGATCGAGGCGGGGAAAGGCGGCCGCCTCAAGATCGAGTTGCCAGCCTTCCGGGCGGATGTCGCTTTCCGTGCCGTACCGAATCAAGCCTACTCTTGCTCCGATGGTACCATCGATAAGCCAACCCTGATGCCGTTCGTAGAACGGAACGACGGACAGTCGGGGTTCTTTAACTCCGGCCAGATACGAGCGGTAGATCAGCCCCTCCGGGAGCAGTTGCCACGACCAGGGAGCGCCGAAAGCGTCGGGGAAGTCCGCGCCGAAGGGGATTTGTCCCGAAGGGGCTGGTACGTCGAGCACCTGGTACTCGATGGCATCGGCCGGATCGGAGAGCTGCACCACATCATGCGTCACTCGGTAGGGAGCGACCGAGGTCGCAGGCCGGGAGAGGATCGGCTGTGCCGCAGGGGCCGGCGCCGGGCCGAGCAGAGCTTGGCAGCAGAGTGCCATCAGCGACGCTCGGCGAACCAAATTTCCTGGCATGGGGTTCAATAAGACGAACAGGGCCGCCCAAGCACGGCGGCGCAATTTTGGGAAACGATTCTGGGCTGTCGCCACGACGGCGGCTGACGGGATGGGATTGGAATAGTGCGGGAATGGTAGCGAAAGCGTCGAGCAGCGGGAAGTTCGCTTTGGTGCAGTGGAGTCGGATGACAGCACGGGTCGGATTAAGCCAGGGGATTGAGCGAAAGCGTCGGGTCGGGGCGATAACAGGAAACTTCCCGGGGTATTTCAACGTCTCTAATTTGGCAGCGGATTTGGAAAATCACTGGCCAATTGGCAATCGCCAACGTAAGATGGAGACCGTCGAATGCCTGCGCTGTCGCGCGCAATTCAGCCCATTTACCACGTTCTGTGGAGTGCGATGGGGCAGGCGGAAATTGTTCGTGCGCCCTTTGAGTCCGATGCGCCGGGCGGCACTCCTAGTGGAATCCGTCCGGTGAGCTTGCGCAGCAAGCGCATTCAAACGGGCCATTGAATGTCGCGTCGAAACTGAGTCCGACGGCTGCCGAAGGGTGGTCTGCGGGCTTTACGCACCGAGCCGCGCCGATCGGCAGTTCAGCGCCACAACCGTTGTCATAACAGACGAAAAGGAATCGTATTGTGGACGTGTGTTACGAAATGCCGTGTGACGTAGCGGCGTTATCTCCCGCCAGTCGCACGTCTCGCAGTGCTGCGCGGCACAAGTTGGACGATGCTGTCGCCGCACAGCTCGTCGGGTTTTTCAAGCTCCTGGCCGACGAAACGCGGCTGCGTATTCTCCACTATTTGCTGTTGGCGCAGGAGTATCACGTGCGAGCGTTATGTGACCTGCTGGGACAAAGCCAACCTGCCGTAAGCCATCATTTGGCCCTGCTACGGGCGGCGGAAATTCTCGAGTGCCGCCGATCGGGCAAACACAATTTCTATCGCTTGCGAACGGACCGGTTTCAGGAATTGCTGGACGTCGTGTTCGCGGGAGTGCCTGCGGCCGAGCGGCAGGTACGATTCGGCAAATACTTGCTTTCGGTTGCTCCCGAAATCGCTGTCGAGCGCGGTGTGTGATCCACGGACGGGGTGATCGACCGACGGCTGGGGTTCGTTTCCGATCGCAGTTCGGCCGCTACGCCGTGACGGGGGTCACTGCTTCTGCACCAACCCGGAGACCAGCTCAGCCACCTGTTCGTATGCGAACGGGCGTCCCGACTGCTGGGCGGTGCGGCTGTCGAAGCGCTGGGCCAGCTTCCCGTCGCGATCGTACACGAACACCGCCGGAATCGAGGGGATGTCGAATTTTCGGAATAGAACATCGGCTTCATCGGTCGAGAGGACGTTGTCGAAGGTCGCTTGCATGCGGGTGAGAAACTGCAAGACCCTCGGCTGGGCGTCGATCGGTTGGCCAATACCCTCGTAGTCGAAGCTTACGGATACGCACGCTAGCCTGTCCGGGCCGTACCGCTGATGGAGCGCGACCAGCTTGGGAAATTCCCGCAGGCATGGCGCGCAAGAGGTGCTCCAGCAATCGAGAACCACAACTTTTCCGCGATGGCTGTCGATCAGCTTTTGGATGCCGGCGAAGTCGAGCAATTGCAATCTTACGGCGTCGCGTGGAGCGCCTTCCACCGGCGCGGCCCCAGGAGCTTTGCCAGTCTGCGCAGCAGTGGGGGAACTTGAGTTGCCGCAGCCCAACGAAGCGGCGAAGGCGGCAAACAGAAAAACCTCCAGGACGCGGAAAACGGCCATGATATCCTCTCGGGAAGTGCCATGACTGACTGGAACGGCGGGGCGGTCGCTACTGTCGATCCAAAGAATAATGTAACTTGGGGGCGCCGTAATCGGTATGGTCGCAAGCTGGCTTGACGTAGCTTGCGCGGCAACTGGGTTAAATCCTCCGCGGCTGCCAGATTTGTCCACTCATGTCGAGTTTTTCTCACCTGCGACATAAGCCGCCGCTGGCCTTGGATCGTCCGCGAGAACTCGTGGTGGCGTGCGCGCCGCTGCGGAGCAATGTCAACCTGTCGCACATCGTGCGGACGGCGGGTTGCTGTGGGATCGGCAAGGTGATCTGCTGCGGGCATGCGAAGTTGATCGATCGGATTGCGCGGGACGGAGCGGAGGGGGTGCAGCTTGAGGTCCATCGCACGCTGCCGCCGGTGCTTCGCGACCTGAAGCAGGCTGGTTTTTCCGTAGTGGGCTTGGAGCAGTCGACAGGATCGGTGTGTCTGTATGAATTTGAATTTGCGCGTCGCACGGCTTTGGTGGTGGGTAATGAGCGGCTGGGGTTAACCGACGATGAGCTGCGGCTGGTGGACCGAGTGGTCGAAATCCCGGTGTTCGGGCTGCCATACAGTTACAACGTCCACACGGCCACGGCGATCGCTCTGTACGAGTATTGTCGCCAGTACCCCAAGGGGTAGGCCGCTTGACTGATTCAATCGGTTCTGTCATCCGCGGAATGATTCACCTGCATAGCGGCTCACCCTCGGAAGCAAGTTCTCATGGCGGCAAATGACCCTTTCAGCCCAGCGCCGACATCGGAGCCGGTATTGTCGGTATGGGGGCTCACGTTGCTCTTGAAGGAACTGGTGGAGGGAGCGTTTCCATCGGTGTGGGTGGCGGGTGAAATTTCTAATTGGTCGCGCCCGCAGTCGGGACACTGCTACCTGACGCTCAAGGACGATCAGGCGCAGATTAAAGCGGTCATTTGGCGAAACACCGCGGCGCGGCTGCGGTTCGAACCTTATGACGGATTGGAAGTCATTTGCCGAGGGCATTTGGATCTTTATGCGCCGCGGGGAACGTATCAGATCGTAGTCGAGGAGTTGCACCCGAAAGGGGAAGGGGCGCTTGAGCTGGCGTTCCGCCGGTTAAAGGAGAAACTGGCCGCAGAAGGGTTGTTTTCCCCGGATCGGAAGCGACCCTTGCCTTGGATTCCACGCCAGATTGCCTTTGTCACGAGTCCGTCGGGAGCGGCGGTGCGGGACTTTCTTCAGGTCTTGCGCCGGCGGTGGATCGGGGCTAGCGTGCTGATTATTCCCGCCCGCGTGCAAGGCTCCGGAGCGGCGCAGGAGATCGCCAGCGGTATTGAGTTGGCCAACCAAATTGCGGAATTGCCTCCTGGCGCCGGCGGTCGACCGATCGACGTGCTGGTTGTCGGCCGAGGGGGAGGAAGCCTCGAGGATCTATGGTGTTTTAACGAGGAAACCGTGGTCCGCGCGATTTATGCCTCCCGGATTCCGGTGGTCTCCGCCGTCGGACATGAAATCGACGTGACGCTCTCGGATCTGGTCGCCGATGTTCGGGCGCTGACGCCGAGCGAGGCGGCCGAACGGGTGGCGCCGGACGCCGGTGAACTGCGGTCGGCGCTTGACGAGCGCAGGCAACGCCTACGCGACGCGCTGCGACGCCAGGCGGCCGTCGCGCGGCGCCGGCTGGACCAGTTGGCGGACCGGCGATGGTATCGACGGCCGTTCGATCGGCTGTTGGGGTTGTCCGAGCAGTTGGATCAGCTTCAGGGGAGGGCGTATCGAGCGGCCCGGCGAGAGCTCAGCCTTGCTCGGGAATTGCTGCGGAATCAGGCCGGACGTATCGAGGCTTTGAGTCCGTTGGGAGTTCTGGCCCGCGGTTACACCCTTACCACACGGATGGACGACCAGCGGATTGTCCGCTGGGCGTCGGAGCTGGCCGTAGGCGACCGGCTGTCAACGCGCTATGCTGAGGGGATTAGCGTCAGCCGCGTGGAGGCGATCGAGACCGAGGGGGTTGCCCGTATCGACAACCACGCTTCATAAACCGCGATCGATTAATGGCCGTAGAAAACGCAAAAGCCGCAGGCGAAGGAGAATGCCCGACATTTGAGGAGGCGCTGGCGGGTCTGGAGCAGATCGTGCGCGACCTGGAGGAAGGACAGATTGGACTGGCGGAATCGCTGGCCCGGTACGAGCAGGGGGTCCATTTGCTCAAGCTGTGCTACGGCCTGTTGGAAGGGGCGGAGCGAAAAATCGAGGTATTGTCGGGTGTCGATGCTGCTGGAAAACCCGTGGTTGTGCCGTTTGAGGATGAATCCTCGTTCGAGCGAGAACAGACTGGGCCGCCTCGGGGGCGGCGGAAACGCTCGGCCGCGGCCTCCTCGACCGGCGAACCGGCAAAGGCCGCCGAACAACCCCCCGCTGCCCAGCCGCCTCCTTCTCAACCCCGCGTAGACGTCCCAGGCAGCCTGTTTTAGAATGTAAATTGGCGATCGTGCGATTCGCACCTCTGCCGGAGTTGGGTTTTCGGCTGCAATCGACGTTCATTTCTTGATATTGGATTTTGCCGAACCGGCTTCATGGCAGCTTGCTTCTCTGAGGCCGTAAGTGAGTCGCTGGCGGACGCCCGCCAGCGGGTCGACCTTGCCCTTGAACGGTATACGCAGTTTCCAGCGTCGTGCCCGGACCGGCTGGGCGAGGCGATTCGGTATAGCTTATTGGCGCCAGGCAAGCGGCTGCGTCCCACGCTGGTGTTATGGTCGGCGGAAGCATGCGGTTACCTGGGAGATGAGGCAATCTCGGCAGCCTGCGCGGTGGAGATGGTCCATTGCTACTCGCTGATCCACGACGATCTGCCGGCGATGGACGATGACGACCTGCGGCGAGGGCGGCCGACGTGCCATCGGGCGTTCGACGAGGCGACGGCGATTTTGGCGGGAGACGCGTTGTTGGCGCTGGCGTTTGAAACGCTGGCACGGGACTTTCATCCCACCCGGCTGGCGGCGGCGGCGTGCGCCGAGTTGGCAGCCGCGGCGGGGGCAACGGCATTGGTGGGGGGGCAGGCGGACGACCTCGACGGGCAGTTTTCGACGCCGGATTTGGGGCGATTGCAATCGATTCATCAGCGGAAGACCGGGGCCATGATTCGCGTTTCGCTGCGATTGGGGGGGCTGGCGGCGGAGGCATCCGCCGAGCAGCTTTGCGCCTTGGATGAGTATGGCGACAAGCTGGGGCTGGCGTTTCAGATCGCCGACGATTTGTTGGATGTGCAAGGGAACGAAGCCACATTGGGAAAACGGGTTCACAAGGACAACGGCCGCGGAAAGCAGACGTTTCCCGCGGTTCTCGGAGTTGATGCAAGTTGGCGGGAGGCGCGGCGACTCATTGACGAGGCGCAGGCGGCTCTTGCTCCCCTCGGTTCGCAAGCGGGCAAGCTGGAAGCTTTGGCCCGTTACGTGCTCGAAAGGAATCACTAATGGACGAAATTCTCTCCACGATCGAATCTCCGCGCGATTTGCAACGACTTAACGCGGCGCAGTTGGAACAATTGGCCACGGAAATGCGGGTGGCCTTGTGCAATTTGGTGACCAATCGGACGGCGCATTTTGCGTCGAACCTGGGGGTCGTCGAGCTGTGCCTCGCATTGCATACGGCATTTGATTTCAGCCGCGACCGCTTGATTTGGGATACAGGGCATCAGATTTATCCTCACAAGTTAATCACGGGGCGATACCGCGATTTTGACACCATTCGCACCAAAGGGGGATTGATGGGTTATCCCAATCCCCAGGAGAGCGAGTACGACCTGTTCATGACGGGACACGCGGGGTGCAGCGTTTCCACGGCGCTGGGGTTGAAAAGCGGCGATGATTTGATGGCCGACGATCGGTACAGCGTGGCCGTGATCGGGGATGGGGCGCTGCCGTCGGGAATCGTGTTCGAGGCGTTGAACAATGCCGGCGGGTTGAAAAAGAAGCTGCTGATCGTACTGAACGACAACAAGATGTCGATTTGCCCGCGCGTGGGGGGGCTGGCGGAATCGCTCGATCGGTTGCGGGTGAATTCGCTGTACGCCGGGCTGAAGCACGAGATTGTTAAGGTGCTCAACAAGGTTCCGTTGATCGGCGATCCGGTCGAGCGGTTCTTGTGGCAGATGAAGGAGTCGATCAAGGCGGGGCTGCATGGCGGGATGCTGTTTGAGGAACTGGGAGTGCGGTACTACGGTCCGGTCGACGGGCACAGTCTGCCGCAGCTTCGCCGGTATCTCAAAATGGTGAAGGACGTGGAGGGGCCGGTGCTGTTGCACGTGGTCACGGAAAAAGGGCACGGGTTCAAGCCCGCCGCCGAGGATCCGGTGGGCTTTCATACGCCTGCGCCGTTCGATTGCGACAGCCAGCAGATTGTGTCGTTCAAAAAGACCTCGACGCAGTCGTATACGGACGTGGCGAGCAGCGCGATCTACGATGCGCTTTCGACTAATCCACGGGTGACGGTGCTGACGGCGGCGATGTGCCAAGGGAACAAGCTGGAGCGGGTGCGGGACGGGTTCCCGGATCGGTTTTTCGATACGGGGATTTGCGAGTCGCACGCGGTCGCGTTCGCTGCCGGCCAGGCGAAGGCCGGGTTGCGGCCGATCGTGGATATTTACAGCACGTTTCTGCAGCGGAGCTTCGACCAGGTGTTTCAGGAGGTCGCGCTGCAGAACCTGCCGGTGACGTTCATGCTGGACCGGGGGGGGCTGACCGGGCCGGATGGGCCGACGCATCATGGAGTGTTCGACATTGGTTACATGCGTTTGTTTCCCAACCTGACCGTGATGGCGCCAGGAGACGCCGAGGATTTGCGGCAGATGTTGGCGTTCGCGCTCAAGCACGACGGCCCGGCGTCGATCCGGTATCCGAAGGCGAATGTGGAAACGATTTCGGCCAAGCGGGAGCCGGTCGAGTTGGGGCGGGCGGAGGTGCTGGAGTGGGGAGAGGATGGGGCGATTTTGTGCTGCGGGACGTTGTTGTCGAATTGCTTGAAGGCGGCGGCGCTGCTGCGGGACGAGGGGTACGACATTGGGGTGATCAACGCGCGGTTTGTGAAGCCGTTGGATACCGAGACGGTTTTGCGGGCGTTGGCTCAATGCGCGTTTGTCTTGACGGTCGAGGAAAACGGTCTGATGACGGGGTTTGGCAGCGCGGTTTTGGAGGCGGCGGCGGACGCGGGGCAGAATGCGTCGCACCTGGTGCGGCTGGGAATTCCCGACCGATTTGTGGAGCACGCCGAGCGAGGGGAACTGCTGGCCGATCTGGGCTTGGACGTGGAGGGGATCGTCCGTGCGTGCCAGGAGGGGCTGTCGCGGGCGGGGCTGCTGCGGGAATCGGCTCATCGGCGGGTGAGTTAGGGCGAGTGCTGGGGGTGGGGGAGGGTGTTGCGAGGGGCGAAACGGGGGAAATTTGGTTGTGCGCATTTTTTTTCGCGCTGAAATCTCAGTTTGGCGCAAGGGGTTTGCCTGTAAGGGAGTTGCGGAAGGGTCGGGGTTTG
>JALHPA010000014.1 GCA_022842745.1 Pirellulales bacterium | reverse complement strand
CAAAAGTATCTTGCCCGGTCCACCCTTAGCAGCGACGGCCAGCGCGTGTTCTTGATCGAGGAGCGCGGCGGCAGCTTCAGCTTTGGGATGCAGGCGATGAACCCCTTTATGCGGGGCGGCCCCGCGACAGGTCCGGGCACGTACAACAAGCTCTCCGCGCGCGAGCTGGCGACCCAAGGTAAGCTCTTGTGGGAGGTGGGTGGCGCTACGGGAGAGGACGAACCCAAGCTGGCCGGAGTCAGTTTTCTTGGTCCGCCATTGCCTCTCGGAGGACAAATTCACGTTCTCGGCGAGAACCGGGGCGAGGTCTGCCTATACGTTCTCGATTCGGCGACGGGAAGGCTGGACTGGCAACAGCCGCTGGCCATCGCCGAGACCCCGATTGGCCAGGATCCGGCGCGGCGTTTGACCGGCGCAAGCCCCTCGTTCGCCGGAGGAGTGCTGATCTGCCCGACGGGCAGCGGCGCGGTGGTAGCGGTCGAGCTCGCGAATCGTTCGTTATTGTGGGGCTACCAATACGGCCGCAATCCCTTCAATCCCGCCATGGCGGCCCGCCGGGGCATGCCCTTGGCCAATCCCTTCACGAAGGATCGCTGGGCCGACGGCAGTGCATTGATCGACGGCAACCGAATCTTGGTCACGCCCCAGGACTCCGATCAGTTGCATTGTCTCAACTTGCTGGACGGCGCGCTTTTGTGGAGCGTCGACCGCGGCGATAACCTGTACCTGGCTTGCGTTCGCGGCGAAACCGCCGTACTCGTCGGACGCGCTCAGGCTCGAGGAATTCGGCTTGCCGATGGCAAGCCCGCATGGCCGGATGTCGACCTGGCTGGCGCGACCGCCGCGGTCCCAACGGGGCGCGGCTTTCGCAGCGGCGATTTCTACCACGTTCCCCTGTCGAGCGCCGAGGTTCTGAAGCTAAACATCGAACGGGGCCGGATCGAATCGCGGGCTCGCTCGCGACAGGGCGTTGTGCCTGGCAATCTGATCTGCTATCGGGGCAACGTCATCTCCCAGACCCTCGATTCGATCGATTGCTTCTACCAGCTCGACGAGCGCGAACGTTGGGCCGCGGGGGTACTGTCCGAGCGTCCGGACGATCCCGCGGCGCTGTCGGCATTGGGCGAGATTCTGCTCGATCAAGGCAAACTGGCGGAGGGGCTGGCCCATCTGCAGCGCGCGTACGATAAAGTGCCCGACGAACGTCTGCGCGGCTTGCTGGTCAAGGGAACGATGGAGGGTCTGCGGACGGACTTCCCCGGCTTCCGTGCGGCAGCCGAGCGATTGGAGGATGTGCTGACCGATCCAGCCGAGCAGAGCGAGTTCGCGCGGTTGATGGCCGTGGGTTTGGCAAAGGCCGGGGAAACGCTTCCGGCGTTCGGGGCCCTGGTCAAGATGTGCCAACCCGAAGCGCTCGCCAACGAGCTCGAGGAGGTCATTCCCGGAAAACTATCGGTCCGCCGCGATCGTTGGGTGCAGGCACGACTGGCGGAATTGCGGGCCACCGCGCCGCCCGAGCTAAACGCGCGGATGGATGAGTTGATTGCCGCTCGCCGAGCCGAGCTGGGCGCTCCCGATTCCGTGACCGCGCTGCAACAGTTCTTGTTGTATTTCGGCGGTCAGCCCGGCGCGACCGCGACACGCCAGGCTCTTGCCGCGCGCCTGGCGGCGGACCGCCGGTGGCTCGAAGCGGAATGGACGCTGCTGGGGCTTGAACGCTGTTTGAATCCGCCGCCTCCCGGATTGATATGGGCCAAGCTGGCCGAGATGCTCGTATCCGCGGACCGTCACGAAGACGCGGCGAAATGCTATCGGCGCTTGCTGGAAGGGTATGCCAACGAGATATGCGTCGAGGGCCGCACGGGAAAAGAGATCGTTGACCAGTTACCAGCCGACTCGCCGGTGCGTTCGCATCTGGAGACGAAAGATTCTTTTCCGCTGGGGGAAGTGGAGAAGAAAGTGATCGCCAAGAATCTAGGCTATTTCAGCCAACCGTACGAGCTCGCCGGCTCGCGCGAGCCGTTCTTCGCCGATCTGTCGTTGGAAATCGACTACAACCGGCAGGAGCTGGTGGCTCGGGATCCTTGGGGGGCGGAGAGGTTCCGCGTGGCGGTTATGGATGGCTCGAAGAACAACCGATACTTCAATCCCGCATGGAGCTCCGCGCGGGCGGCTGGGCACGTGCTCCTGGTCCAGAACGGGCTGCAGGTGCTGGCGGTGGACACGCTTTCCCCGCTTAAGGACGGAAAAGCGGCTGTGCTCTGGCGTCACGACCTGAGCGACTCCGCGGAAGCCAATGTGGGCATTCAAACCCGCTGGGTTCGCCTCCCCAACGGGCGCAACCGGATGATGATCACCGATCCGCAGGGTCAACCGTTGGGAAGCATCTGGCCGATCGATCGAGAAGTGGTTTGCGTGCAACGCGGCTCGCGGCTGCTGGCATTGGACATGCTCTCCGGACAAGTTCTCTGGCGGCGCGAGGACATGCCCACGGGGGCGGAGGTTTTTGGCGATCATCGCGTGATTGTGGTTGTGCCCAGCGAGGGCGATTACCTGCTGTTGCGGACGCTCGACGGTCAGGAACAGGGTCGGGTTGCGGCCAGCGCGGGGGAGCGGATTGCCACTTCGGGAGATCGGGAATTGCTGTGGCAGACCGTGGACGGCAAGCAGCAGCTACGGCTGGTCGAGCCTGCGGCGAGTAAAACCATTTGGACGCGCGACTTCGAGTCCGGCGCTAAGTATGCTTTGGCGGGGGACGATGAAATCGCCGTCTTGCAACCGACGGGCCGGCTGTCGGTATTGAACGAATTTGACGGCAGCACGCGGATTGACGCGCAATTGGACCCGGAGCCTACGCTCAATGGATTGCAAGTTCTGCGCGATCACGACCGCTACCTGATGATGACGAGCCGGCCTGTGGTAGCGCGGAATAATCTGCGTCTCAATCCGGTGCAGAACAATGGCTTATTCGCCGCGCCCCTCGTCAATGGGCGGGTTTATTCGCTCGAACGGAAGGGGGGCGCACGCCAATGGGACGCTGCGGTCGGCGCCACGGCCTTGGTCCTTAACCAACCGGCCCGCTCGCCAGTCCTCGTCTTTGCCGCCAACGCCTTCCAGGCCCAGCAGCAGCCTTCGAAGCCCAATCAGCAGTTCACTTCCATCGTCGCCCTCGACCGGCGCACCGGGAAGGTCCTGTGCGATGAAAAGCCGACCGGCAATACTGGCCAGTGCCTGGTTTCCATGAATCCGGAAAAGCAAACCGTCGAGATTCGCACCCAGACGACCAGTATTGAACTGCGATTCGGCCGGACGGCGGCGGTTAATCCACCGAAGGAAACCCCCGACAAGCCAAACGAAAAGGCGACCGAGAAGGAGGAGGAAAAGCCCCCTGCCAACGCGGCCGGGCAATCCGCCGTGCCGGACCCGGCGCCGAGCAGCCCCGACAAGGCGACCGCGAAATAGCAGGCCGCGGCGGTCCCATCGATGCATGGCGGATGGCGGATGGGCGATTGGGCGGTGCTTGGAAAGACGCCTGCCGGCGTGGCGTAAAGGTCCGCTAGCGACCGTTCGCGGCATCCAACTGGTCCAACATCGCTTTGACGCTCGGCCGGTCGGCCAGGCTGCTACCCACGTAGGCAAACCGGAGCTTCCCCTCCTTGTCTACGATGTAGGTGGAGGGTTTGGCGAGATCGTCGCGAATGCCGAGGGCCGTGACGGCCTTCAAATCCTCGTCCAACAGCACCGGAAACGGAGTCTTCTTTTCGCCCGCCGCCGCTTCGACCGCGGCGAGAAATTCCGGAATCCGCATCCGGTCTCCCGGATACACCAACAGGATTTCGGCGTCGCGCTTCTGAAACTCGGCATAGTTGGCGATCAAACGGGAAGTCTGCGCCGAACAGTAGGGACAGATCGAGCCGGCGAACCCGCGAGTCATCACCAGCACAACATTTTTCTGACCGCGGTAATCGGCCAACCGGACCTTGCCGCCGTTCGAGTCCAAAAACTCGAACTCCAACGCCCCCTCCGGCGGCGTGGCGTTTGTCTCGAGATTGTCCTGAAATTCGATTTGGCCGGTCCCATATCGGGACGCTGGCTTTCCGCAGCCTGGGGCCAGGAGCGCGCAAAATGCCGCTCCAACCAAAGTGGTTCGTAAGCGAAACAGACCGTCCATAATCGCCCGCGCTCCTGAGGCCACGTTACGCGGACCATTGTATCGTGTGGGTGCGGGCGAAGCAGGAGCATTTCGCCCTCAGGGCTATTTGTCGCTGGCTTCTTTGACAGAGTCTTCCGACGGTGGGCCATTTTTGGAAGGTTCCGCTTGCTTAGGCTTCGTCTCCTTCGACTCGTCAGGAGCTTCGTCCTTTCCCGAGATGATCTTCTTCCGTTCGCGCGATTCCTCTTGAACCTCCTTGCGGAAAGTCTTCTGTTGTTCTTCCAACTTCTCGTCCGACCAGAGTTCGTATTTTTCTACCAGATCCATTTCGCCGAAAGACTCCACAGTCGCCGGTCGAAAGCTGAAGTCAGCCTGGCGCAGTTCGGAGAGCTTCTTGCGCGCTTCGAGCACTTGCGCCTGGACAGCCGCCGAATCGGCCGCCAATCGTTCGCGTTGCGGCTGCAGGGCCATTTCTTGCTCAAGCTTGAGGTGGTCGAGTTCCAATTTTTCGCGGACGTACTTCAGCTTGGCTTCGTTGTCGGCTGTCGCGATCGCAATTTGTGCCAATTCCGCAACGAGTTTGTCCGTTAAATCCCTGGAGGTTATGTTCAGTTCGCTCTTCGCTTTCGCCAGGTCAATCTCGGCCAGTAAAACTTTTTCTTCCGACCCTCTCAATTCAGTAGGCGAGACTATCCCCTGACTGTGCAGTGTTCTATTTCGTTCAAACTCCATTTGTCGCAGTTTCAGCACTTTATTCAGGTTATCCACCAGGTCCGCCTTCTGTTGATTCCGGCGCGGGAGAGCTTCTACCTTTCCTATTTGCATCTGGATCGCCTCGGCCCGGCCTTGCAGCCCGGCCAGCTCCAATTCCAACGCCTGCCGTTGTTTTTGCAGATGGGCGACGTTTTCCAGCATCACAGCTTCTGGGATACCAGTGGATTGCTTGCGCAGGTTCTGCCGCGCGACCTCCAAATCTGCTTCCGCTTTGCGGGCCAGTTCGTTTTCGATCGCGGCCAACTTCGCCTGTCGGTCAAGCTGCTTTCCAAACTGCTTCCGGGTCACGACCGTCATCGCTTCGGCAAGTCGCTTATACAACGGTTCGGAGGCTTTTGCGGCAATCGGTCCATACTTCTTCTTCAGAGCTTCTTCACTGAGTTTCTTGCGATCTTCTTCAGACGGATCTATCGCCATCCCGTAGTTGAGCACTACCGCCGCCGGTCCCCCCATGGAACGAGCCGGGAACTCGGACTTACCCATAAAGGGACCAATTTCAACTTCTTGGCCATCGATCATTACCTTTACCGGCCACTTTCGATCCCCGTCGCGTTTTCCACCCAAGTCACGGACCGCCTTTTCCAGCACCGCGTCCGAAAACATAATCCGATCGATCAGGTCTGCTGTGATAATGGCGCTGGGATCGAGAATCAACGCGACTTTGGCCTCAGTGCCGTACGATCGGTTCTCTGGATTCGGAAACGCGCCGCCGAATTGCCCAAACGCCATGCCAACCGCCGCTGCCAAACCACTGATCGCCGCGGTCAATCCAATCAGAATATTGTGCCGTCCCATATTTGATTCCTTCGTGTGTGACTCGGACGAGTGTTTCGATTCAATTCATTCCCGCGAGCGCTTCGAGCCTCTGCCGGGCCACGCCCCCCCAGCGGCTATCCGGAAAATGTTCCACCACCGAGCGGTAGCGCATTTCGGCGTCCGGCAGGTTGCCAAAACTCTGTCGCAGCGTGTCTCCCTGCTGGACCCCAATTCGCGCGGCGGTCTCCAGCCGTTCCGCCAGCCACTCCTGGTCGGAAATCAACAGATCCGCGCTTCCGGCGTCCCCCGCCGCGCCTCCCGACGCGGCCAGTTCACGAGCCAATTCCTCCTTCAGTGACGCCAGCCGCTCTGCCTGCGCCAATTCACGCGCGATCCGCGCCGCGAACTCCGCCTGGCGATCCAGTTCAGCGATTCTGTGGCGGATTTGCTCGATCTCGCCGGGCGACAATCGGGGTTCTGGAACCGGCTCCGCCGCGGCCAGCGCCGGCGCCGCCGGAGCATCCGGCGACTCGCTCCCCAGCCAGCCAACCCGCCAGGCGACGATCAGCACCGCCAGCCCCGCGGCCGCGCTGGCCACGCGCAGGCGGCTTTTCCTGCGGCGCCGGCGCCGCTCGAAAACCGCATCGCGCAAGCGCGGCGTCGATGGCGCCACCCCGGCGAACCGAGCATCGGCGGCCTGAAGCAAGTCTTGGAGATGCTTGTCAACCTCGTCCATTGTCGTACAACCTTGTTCCTTGCTTCACGCTTCGGTGATCTGCAAATCACGCTGGCGACGAAGTCCGACGCTCAACGCGAATCGTCGGGTTGAAACTCCAGCTCGTGCTTGAGACGTTTCCTCGCTCGCGTGAGCCGGACTTCGACGGCGTTCCGCGATAGTCGAAGCATTTCGGCCACGTTGGCTATGGAATGTTCTTCCAGGTAATGCAAAATCAGCACTTCCCGATCCGCTTGCCGCAGCCGATTGATCGCTCGCCGGACCTGCTCGGCCGAATCCGCGACATCGGCCATCACGGAAGCCGAGGGGGTTTCTCGCACAGGCTGGCGCCGCAGCCACTCCCACCATCCTCGCGCCAACATTCGCCGACGGCTGAACTTTCGGCATTCGTTGATCGCAATACGGGTCAACCAGGTCCGCTGGGAGCTTTCGCCGCGAAACCTGGCCAGCCCGCTAAGGGCCTTTAGGAATACCTCCTGGACCAGGTCCTCGCGATCGGCCGACCAGCCGGTCAATCGTCCCACGAGCCGCATGATCGCCGCGCCGTGATCCTCGATCAGCGATTCGAAAGTCGCTGGCGAGGCGTCCGCGCCCGCTCGTTCGTCGGCGACATGCACGTCCGAAGCGCTCCGGCGAGGCGGTGATGCGAGGGCGATGGTCATGAAAATCAAAAGATTAGACCGTCAAGCACCACAATCCTTACCGCGTGGCAGAAAAATTTTCCGCGGCGGCACGGTTTGCGAATAGTTCTTGATTCGTGGAACCGTGCGCCTTTACACGATCCCAGACTGTTTTAGCCTGGTAATCGCCTCTTGCACGGCGGGAATGCCGGATTGGACTCCGTCGGCATGTCGATAAGCCGCCAAGGCCTCTCCCAGGCGACCGAGCCGTTCTAAAATCGCGCCCTGCCGAAACGACCCCCGGGCGTCCTGAGGGTTCAGAGAGGCGGCCTCGCGTGCCGCCGAGAGCGCCTCGTCGGCGCGACCTGCTTGAAACAGCGCTTCCGACAAATTGGCCGCGAATTCCACGCTCGTTGGCTGCATCTGGCGCGCTCGGGTTAACTCGGCCACCGCCTGTTTCGGTTGTCCCGCCGCGAGCCACGCCACACCGAGCGCCCCGCGATAGCTTGGCGATTGGGGATGGGCCTTGACCGCGGTCACGAGGCACTCGACGGCCATCATCGGCCGCCCCATCCCCATCACGATCGATGCCAACAGGGCCAGCGCCTCGCCATGCGTTGGGACGCGCCCTAAAACCTCGTAGCAGGCATGCCGGGCCTCGGCGTACTGGCACCGCTTGAGGAAAGTGCGGGCACGGGCGAGCAAGTCGTCTTCCGACAGCCCTTCCGGGGCAGCCGATGCGATCCGCTGATAGGCGTTTTCGATTCGCTCGCGGACCGCGTCCGCGCCGCCGGTGTGATAGATCCGAGACAGCACCTTGTAGCGGTCGTTGAATGTCTGCCCGGAGTGGTCGGTCCAAGAATGCTCGCTCAGGTGCGCTTCCCCCGCCGCCATCCACGTTTCCAGCCGCTGGCGGGCCTCCGCCTCTTCCGGGGACATCGGTTCGATCGAATATTCGGCGCGCCGCGGAACGACGATCACCTGGCAATAGGGTTCCCCCTTGCGGAACAGATGGTAGCCGCCGCTGGACGGGCCGACAAAGGCCACGAAGAACATCTTCGGCCACCATTCGGTCTGCAGGTTGCCAATGATTGGCAGCGGGACCGTCCCGGTTCGATCGGTGAAGAAGCGGGGATGCGGTTCAATCCGCAACACGCAATCGGTGGGAACTTGCAGATCGAGCCCGGTATTGAATCCGTAATGTCCGGGCGCAAAACAAGAGAATTCTCCTCCGGTCAATCCTTTCTCTTGGCTCGGATCCCACCGAAAGCGAATCTCCCCGTCGACGTTTTCGACCCGACAATCGCACCCGTAGGGGTACAGCAACTCCAGTCCGTAGGTCGAACCGTCCACGAACGGCTTGCAATGCCAGGGCTGCGGAGTGGCGCCGTCCGTCGGTCGACGGTCGTCCCCCGCCCAGCCTGGTATTTCTAGCCGGATCGGCCGGGGCGGAAGGCAGTGCTCGGCGGTGCGAAATTTTAGCCGGTGTTTGGCCATAGGCACGGAGGTGGTCGGATCACCGGATTATTATGGTCCGGCGAAGCGGTCCGTGGCAAACTACCGCACGGCGCACGGCGCTTGGTTTCCATTCCCGGCGCGGAACCGGCCGGCGGTGCGGGTCAGCTTTTCGTCCCTGGCGGCGGGAACTTCTCGCTGGCGCTATCGAGGACCAAAATCCAGTCGAGCAATTCGCCCGGCGCGGGAGGGGCGAATTCCCGCTCCCCGGACGTGGGGAATTCGCCGATGCGTTGCGACTTGCCCGTGCGGGGGTCGTACCACCAGGCCACTGCTTGTTCGCCCGCGATGCGGTCGAGGCGTACCTTGAATGGGCGACCGACCGGGACATAGACGAACGCGAATCGGCCGGCTTTGTCTTTGGCGGCGACGAAGCGGCGGGTTCCGGCGCCGGGGACGAGCGTGGGAACCGCATCGGCGATCAGGATTTGGTCATCCGGGAGCAAACTTCCCTGAGGGCGCGATTCGAGCAAACGGCGGCCATGGACCATCTGCGCGGCCCCGGGTTCATCGAGGGCGTCGGACCAGGACATGAGCGGATTGTTGATCGGGTTTTTGCCGGGTCGCCACATCTGCCAAACGGAATGGTGGCCGTAGGTGTGCCCGCACGCGCCGCTGAACAGATTCCAGTACAGCGGCCTCCGGACGTCGGCGGCGACGGAGTGTCCGAGGCCTTTGGCATTGAAGGAGACGGGATGGCCCTCGTAGATCGGCTCGCCGTCGATGATGGGCTTCGTCGGCTGCCGGTCGTAATCGGCTTGGGTCTGCGAATACCGTTCGGTGAACTCGGCGACGTGGCCGTTCTGGCGCATGTTGAAATCCAGCCAATCGTCGTCGTGGAACCATTTGGACGAGCCACTGCCTCCGGGCGGATGAAACGTCATCAAGTGGGCGCCGCCGTCTCCCTGCCTGAGGCCGCGCGCCATGGCTCGGATGATCTCCTTCTGCTCGTCGTTTTCGATGGAACGGTCGCCCCCCAGGATCCAAATCAGCGACTTATTTTTGTACCTCTGACCGAGCCATTGGCCGTACTTTTCGGCGTTGTCGCGATTGAAGATTGGTCCGTCGTTCTTCACTTTGTCGTGCCAGTAGCGTCCCCAGGTGGGGAGGAATCCGACGACGATACCGGCGGCGTTGGCGCGATCGACGATGTAATCGACGTGGTCCCAATAGTCGTTGCCTGGTCCATCCTTCACGGCGGGGCGGCTAGGATCTTGATCCTCGAACGGAAGATGTCCATACGGATTTGGATCGGTGTGGCCGTCGAGCTCGGCGATGGCGACGGCCTGAACGGCGGTGAAACCCTGGGCCGCGCGCTTGGCGAGATACCGATCGGCTTCTTCGCGGTTGAGCCGATGAAAAAGCTCCCAGGCGGTATCGGCGAGATAGAAGAATGGGCGGCCGTCACCGTCTACCAAGGACCTTCGATCGGCGCTGACGGAGATTTTTTTTGGAGCGGCCGCGAACGACGGCAGGGAGGCCCCAAGCACGAGGGCGAACGACAGGACCCTCGGCGTGGCGCGCAGCAACCAACGACCAATTCGATGCAGGCGCGTTTGCGGTCTCGACAAGGGAACGCGGCAGGGGAGGTAAATCATCGTGGAGACTCCAAAATCAAAGTTGGGCACGTGAAGCAACCAAGTCAATCCAATGCAACCAGGCGGAAAACGGTTCAGCCGCCGGTAATGCGAGCGACGCTCGCCTTGAGCGCCGCGGGTTCGAAGACCTTTTTCCAGTCGGGCTGAAAGAGTTGGGTCTTGGCTTCCGCGATCGCTTGCTTGCAGCCGGCCGAGAACTGCCAGTCGATTTCATTGAACAGAATGGCGAGTTCGATATTGATGTGCCCCATGAGAAAGTCGCGGGCAGCCTGTTCGGGCACGCCGCGGCGGACCGTTTCATCCAGGGCCTCGCGGATCACCGACAGGCAAGTCGCGGCGACGGTTTCCGCCAGCGCAGGCTCAAGCATCGCCATTTGTTCCACCGTGACCCGATGGGAGCGCAATACCGGACCGAACATCTTGAGCGCAATGGCTTCGCCCAGGGCAAAGTCGGAGTCGGTCCCTTGCAAGAGGGCTGAGACGATCGACTGCTTGGCCAGGCCGCTGCCGAAGAAATCGCGGCGGGCCGGCATCTCAACTTCATCATTGAAGACCGGCGGATGGGCCGGATGGGTGACGACGTAGGCCACGTCGGGCCGGGCGGGGAGGATGCCCGCGTAGGGGGCCGCCGGATCGAGGCAAATGACCAAGGCGCCGGACTTCAATTGCGGCACGACGGTGGCCGCGATTTTGCCGATGAGAGCGTCCGGCACGGCCAACAGAACGACGTCGGCCTGTGGAAGCGCCTCGGCGGCGGGGACGGGAACCAAACCGCGGTCGCGGAGTTTTTGCTCGCCGGCTTCCCCGTGTTCGACGTGGAGGATGCGGTAGTGTGTGTCGCTTTGTAGGGCGCGGCTGGCTCGAGTGCCCATGCTGCCTGCGGCCCCGAAAATGGCAATGGTGGTCATGGCGATTGGTTCAAAAAGGAAGGAGGGGATGGGATGTGGTTGGCTGGAGAGTCAAATTCAGGCGAGGGACGGCCGAGCGCGGCCGGGGGGCGCGCGAGGGGGGGGCGCTTCCGGCGATAGCATTCCCGCGGCGCGGAGGAAGAAGTCTTCCCCGCCAACTTGACCTCCTTTGAAGACGACTTCCAATCCATCGACAGGTGTCGACGGATCGCTCGCCGTCGCTCGGCACAGCGGCGACCCAGGCGCTAGAGGCGCGACAAACCGCAGCGATTCGATGCCCAGGTGGCGTGCGACGTGCCCAGACGTATCTCCGCCGGCGATCACAAGCCGGCGGAAGGGAGCGGCATGGAGAGACGACTTGACGAGCGCTGCGAGGGCGCGTCCCAGACGCGCCGCTCGATCCAATAGGCCGGCGGCGATTCGCTCATCGGACGGTCCAAGCGCTGAGTGTACCACCGCGTGACGGCGGGCGGCGAGAGCCGACAGTACGCGGTCAAGCACTTCCTGGTAGGCGCGCTTGGCCATGTCGTCCTCACCGAGCCAGGCTTCGGGGGGCAACGGCACTTCGACAAACGATGCCTCTCGAGCGCGCTCAATTTGGCGGGCGGTCACGGGAGAACAACTGCCGGAAACGATCAGCACCGGGCACGAAGGCTGCACCGGCGGACACGATGCGTGGAGCGGCAACCAGCCCACGCTCCGCCATTGACGGACCAAGGCATATTCGACCGCCGAGGAGCCAGCGACAAACAACGGCGGAGAGATAGTCGCCAACCGCGACAGGTGCTCGCCGATCGTGCTCAAGTGTCGGTCGTTGACTGTATCGAAGAGGACGATTTTTCCGGGTTCGGCGATCTCCTGGTCAATCTTGGCGGCGAGGACTTGTGCAAAACCATCCAAAGCAACGGCATCGATCAGGCCAACGGGACAAGATGTCTGCTGGGCGAGAACCACGCGAAGATCGCTTTCGGTCATGGGAGTGACCGGATGGCAAGACATCGTGGGATGGCGGTCGAGCCGAAAGACGGGACTCTCCGCCCCGGAACGGGCAAAGAGATTTCCAAAGACGCAATATCGGCCAAGGACGGGCGCGCCAACGACCAGTGGAGCGAAGCTTGTGGCAAGAGTTGCCAGGCCCAATTCGATTGCCCGGCCGATGCTGCCGATCTTCGGAGACGAGTCGAACGTCGAGCACAGCTTGTAGTGGACGATCGGCGCGCGAAGGCGACCGAGGACGCTTAGGATCGGCGGTAGCTCGGCATTCATCTGCTCCACGGTGAGCGATCGGCTGACGCCGGCGACTCCGACTGCCCGCAGTCCCGGATAACGGGCCATCTGGGCTTCGGTGGGGGGGGACAAAAAGAGGGCCGCTGGTACGCCCGCGCGCGCAAGCGCCTCGAGGGAATCGGCGCTGCCGCTGAAATCGTCGCCATACCAGGTCAGCCAAAGAGACGAAGCTTCGCTCATTTTCCGCCTCCTGGGGCGCCGAATTTGGCAAGCGAGGCGCGCAGCTCCTCGTGTTCCTCGGCATATTTGTCCAGGGGAATGCCTGCCACGGCGGCTTCCCAAGCCTGACGAATGGCCCGGTACCCTGCGGCGGGGCCGAGCGGATGGGCCATCAGTCCGCCACCGCATAGGTAGAGCAAATCCACGGTCCGGGTGCGTTGGTACGTGGCGGGCGCCTGCCCCCCCCATTGACCGGACGACACCACCGGCACGATGGGCGCCGTGGGAACGGGTTTTAGACAGCTCTCGATCGAGCGAACCACGGAATCGTCGGGTTCCCAGAATTTGTTTTGCAGACCGTTGACATGCAGGTGGTCCACGCCGGCCAGACGCCAGAATTGCTGATATGCCGGGAATTCCATCCCCAGCCCAGGCGAGCGGGTCAGCATTCCCCAGCCATTGCGATGCGCATGGATCGGCAGTTGGGACGTGCGGCGAAGTTCGCGGACACCGGACAGGCCGACGCTATTGACGCTGACCATTACGCACGTGCCGCCGGCGGAAAGTACCAAGTCGTGGTGGCGACGCATCGATTCGACATCGTCGGAGACGTTGAAGGCATACATGGCCTGTTTGCCGGTGCGTTCGGCAGCGCGGCGGATCACCGGCATGACGGCGGCGACTCGCTCCGCCAAGGGAGAATGGGGAGGATTCGCCATCAGCTCGTCGTCCTTAATGAAATCGATTTCCGCGTCGACGAGCTGGGAAACGAGATCGGCGGTTTGGACCGGAGAGAGGCCGACGCTGGGTTTGACGATCGTGCCCAGGAGGGGACGACCCTCAACACCGGCAAGTCGACGAGTCCCGTCGATGCCAAACTGAGGGCCGGGGTTGTGCTGGGAGAATTCGGGTGGCAGATCGAGGTCGAGCAGTTTCAGGCCGGAGAATTCGCGAAGCTCGAACAGGTTGCCTGCCACGGTGGCCATCAGCGTTGTGAGGCTGGGGCCCATATTGTCGAGCGGAAAGACGACGGCGATCTCAGCGCGGCGGTAGACAGGGGCCGAGTTTGAGATGGGCGGTTTGCAGCCGGGCAGGCAGGGAGCGGATGCCG
>JALHPA010000013.1:1250-13685 GCA_022842745.1 Pirellulales bacterium | reverse complement strand
TCCACGCGGACAGATAAACCCCGCACCGGCCTATGCAAAGCTAGCATTTGCGGCGGAGGGATTGGCTGTGGCATGGCTTGTTCATGGCATCCGCTGAACGGACCCCGGCCCTGAATTCGCTTCGCTGCCAATTGGGGGGGTCGCAGCGATCGGGATGATCGTTTCTCCCGGACCGAGACAGGCGGCCCCCCGGATCGCAGAAATCTCAGTCTCGAGGCTGTCGAATGCGTAGAATGGAAATAATGTCAGTGCTTTGCGTTATTCGGGGTAAATTGGTATGGTTCAGGTCAGGGGGAGTATTTAGGCCGCTGGGGAGCGGTCTGGCGGCTATTGCCGCGTAAATGGTGGTTTGCCGATCGAAGTCCGCTTTGACCCCGAGGTCATCTCGTGGGGAGTGTGGTGGAAAGTCCAACCCGCAGAAATGGCGGGCCGAACCCCGGTTCCGGTCCGCTGCCAGGCTTTTGTGCGCCATCCCTCGCGCACGTTGAGCAAATTTGCGCGGTGGACCAGCGGCAGTCGGCCGCGCCCCTGGATTTCAATTTTCCCAATTGCCATCTGGGTCGAGGGACCGCCTTCAATACCCCCCGCTTCTCGGCCCGCCGCCCTCTTGCTGGGGTTTATGGTCGGGGCGTTCATGGTCCCAGGCAGGGTCATGGTCCGAGGCGGAGCGCGCGATCGCAGCGTACTGACCAGGGCGGGTATTCCGCTTCTGGCCGAACCCTCGGCAACACCAATCGAACTTCGGAACACCATCCAATCACGACCCAGGCTTTGGGAGCGACATCGATATGATTCGGTCTGAGAACGGCGCGGATGCTGGAATCCAAGCAGCTCCTTCTGGTCCGGAAGCGGCAACAACGAACGGGTCCACCGCCCACCCGGCCAAGTCCACGGTCGTGCTGGAATCGGCCACGGTCCGATTTTGCGGCGACTCCGGCGACGGAATGCAGCTTGCTGGAACGCAGTTCACCAATACCTCCGCCCTGATGGGCAACGATATCGCTACTTTTCCTGACTTCCCGGCGGAGATCCGCGCTCCCCGCGGCACCCGGGCAGGGGTCAGCGGATTTCAGATCCACTTCGCCAGTCGCGAGATTTTCACCCCCGGCGACCAGGTGGACGCGCTGGTCGCCATGAATCCCGCGGCGCTGATTACCAATCTGCCGGACCTGGTCAAGGGGGGGATCCTGATCGTCAACAAGGATGAATTCGACGAAAAGGGGGTGAAACAGGCGGGTTACTTCAATAGCCCGCTCCACGACGGCAGTTTGGACGGATACCGCTTGTTCGCCGTGGAAATGACCAAGCTGACCCGCGCCGCGGTGGCCGATTTGGGCTTGAGCACCAAGGAAGGGGACCGCTGCCGGAACTTCTTCTCGATGGGACTGGTATTTTGGCTGTTCGACCGGCCGCTGGATCCCACCCTGCGGTATATCGACGAGAAATTCGCCAAGAAGGCGGATGTGGCCGAGGCGAATCGCCGCGCGTTGCGCGCCGGGTTCAACTACGGCGAAACCACGGATGCCTTTGGCGATCAATATGCCGTCGCCCCGGCCAAGCTGCCCCCTGGCAAGTATCGCAATATTACCGGCAACCAGGCGCTGGCATTCGGTTTGATGATGGCTGCCGAACGGAGCGGAAGGCAGCTTGTGTTGTCGTCGTATCCGATTACGCCGGCCAGCGACATATTGCACGAATTGAGCCGCTACAAGAATTTCGACGTCCGCGCTTTGCAGGTGGAGGACGAGATTGCGGCGATCACCGCCTCGATTGGGGCGGCGTTTGGCGGAGCGATGGCGGTTACGACTTCCAGCGGGCCAGGGATCGCACTCAAGCAAGAGGGGATAGGCCTGGCGGTGATGACCGAGCTGCCGTTGCTGGTGATCAATGTGCAGCGGGGGGGTCCCAGCACGGGGCTGCCCACCAAGACCGAGCAGGCGGACCTGTTGCAGGCGATCTGTGGCCGGAACGGCGAATGCCCGATGCCGGTCGTGGCGGCGAAAAGCCCGGCCGACTGTTTTGAAATCGTGCAGGAGGCGTGGCGGATCGCGGTTCGATTCATGACCCCAGTCATGGTTTTGAGCGACGGCTATTTGGCGAATGGATCCGAGCCGTGGCTGATTCCCAAGGTGTCCGACCTGCCTCAAATCCCGATCCCGCGACCCGCGCCGCGCTTGGACGACGACGCCGAGCCGTTTCTGCCTTATGCTCGCGATGAACGTCTTGCCCGGCCTTGGGCTGTGCCTGGCACTCCTGGGCTGATGCACCGCATTGGCGGATTGGAGAAGCAGGACGGCACTGGCAACGTGAATTACGAGCCGGCCAACCACCAGCACATGGTCAACGTCCGCGCCGCCAAAGTCGCTCTCGTCGCGCGCGACATACCGCCGCTTGAGGTGGAAGGAAACCAGAGCGGTCAGCTTTTGGTCTTGAGTTGGGGAGGGACTTACGGTTCTTGCGCTACCGCTGTCCGCCATGCGATCGCCGCGGGATACAGCGTGGGCCACGCCCACTTGCGATATCTCAACCCGTTCCCCTCCAACCTCAAAGACGTTCTCGGGCGCTTCGAGAAAGTTTTGATCCCGGAATTGAATCTCGGCCAGTTGCGGCTGCTGGTGCGGGCGGAGTTTCTCGTGGATGCCATCGGCTTGAACAAAGTGCAAGGCAAGCCATTTATCATCAGCGAGATCGTCGACGCCATCCGCAACTTGTTGTCCAACCAAACGGTCGCGGCGCCCGCCGCTGCCCGCTAATCATCGATCCAAGTTTTTCCCCTTTGCCCGCGAGTTTTGCCATGTCTTCCGTCGCGCTGCCGGTTCTCAAGCCCGATGACTTCGCCAGCGATCAGGATATCCGCTGGTGTCCTGGTTGCGGGGACTACTCGATCCTGGCGCAGATGAAAAAGGTCCTGCCGACGCTGGGAGTGCCCCCGGAAAAGACCGTGTTCGTCTCTGGCATCGGCTGCTCCAGCCGGTTTCCATACTACGTAAACACCTATGGCATCCACTCGATCCACGGGCGGGCGCCCGCAGTGGCGACGGGGCTGAAAGTTTCGCGGCCGGAGCTCTCGGTGTGGGTCGTGACCGGCGACGGCGACGGGCTGAGCATCGGCGGCAATCACCTGATCCATGCCATCCGCCGCAACCTGGACATCAACATCATCCTCTTCAACAACCAGATTTATGGTCTCACGAAGGGGCAGTATTCGCCCACCTCTCCCTTGGGGAAGGTGACCAAGAGCACGCCGGTGGGTTCGGTCGATAATCCGATCCATCCCCTGTCCGTGGCGCTCGGATGCGAGGCGACCTTCGTGGCGCGGAGCATCGATGTCCACATCAAGCACCTGGGCATGGTGTTGAAACGTGCCGCCGAGCATCGGGGGACTTCATTCGTCGAGGTGTACCAGAACTGCAACGTGTTCAACGATGGGGCCTTTGAATGGGCCACGGACCGCGAAACCAAGGCGGACCACATCGTGGAACTGGAACACAACAAACCGCTGGTATTTGGCAAGAACCGGGACAAGGGGATTCGCCTCGACGGGCTGCAACTGCAAGTCGTGGACCTGGCGGCGGGGGCGCGGACCGACGATCTCTTGTTCCACGATGAGACCGCCCCGGAACCGACGTTGGCGCACCTGTTGGCCCGGATGCGCTATCCTGATTTTCCGACTCCGATTGGCATTTTCCGCGACGTCGCGCAACCGATGTACGACCAGCTTGTCAATCAACAGATCGAGGAAGCGCGGCAAAAACGGGGGACGGGGAATTTGCAGGCGCTGTTCGAGTCGGCCGACACTTGGACGGTGACCGCCTGAGGGTGACAGCCTAACAGAGTGATCGCCTGATGGGGCGCTGGGTTGCCGTACCGTCGCGTGATTCCACTGGCTCATCGCGATCGCCCAAGAGGGCGTTGAACTTTCCCGGGGGGGTCGACGCGCTTCACCTCGCGGGTCGGGAGTCTTTGAACCAACGAAGGAGGACTGGTATGTCCTGGGGGCGTGTCGTTTTGATCGGGTTCGCGCTGGCGGCGACGCTTTTGCCTCCATGCACCAGTGGCGAAGAGCCTTCGCCTCTGCGGGTGTACTTCATTGGCAATAGCGTGACCGATACGGTTCGCTACGAGCCATTGGCGAAGCTGGCGAGCGGTCAGGGGGCCAGGCTGACCTGGGGCCGAACCATGATCCCGGGCGCGCCCTTGGACTGGATTCAAGGGCACCCGGACGACGGGTTTCAACAGGAGCCGTTTGGGCGCTGGCGGAAGGCATTGAACCAATACGCGTGGGACGCGGTTTCGTTGCAGCCGTTCGATCGGCATTTGCGGGGGGCGGACGATCAGGGGCAAGACCGAGGGGACGTGGCCATGATTCGTTCGTTTGCGGAAATGGCCGCGAAGCAAAATCCGGAGGTGCAGATTTACGTGTTCGCCCGCTGGCCGCGGGTGACCACTCGCGGCAAATCGATTCCGTTCGACAAGAATGACTTCGATCCGACCCGGCCTGGGAGCGGGAACGACCTGGCGAATGTGGACGATTTTTCCGATCGCTGGCTGGCCAGATATACCGGCGAGTGGGATTTCACCAACGAGTCCAAAGACTACTTTGATACCCTCGTGCGGGAGGTGAAGAAAGAGACCGGGTTTCTCAAGCGGCCGCCGCTGTTGGTTCCAGTCGGTCATGCGATGCACGAACTGCATGGGCGGATGAAAGCTGGAAAGGTCCCCGGCTACAACAACGTCTTTCAGTTGTATCGGGATGCCATCCATTTGAACGAAGCAGGCTCGTACCTGGTCGCGTGCACGTTTTATGCAACGCTATTTCGCCAGTCCCCCGTGGGGTTGCCCAGCGAGCTGTATGGCAAGATCGATCCGGGGCTGGCGAAATCAATTCAGGAAAGCGTCTGGGATGTGGTATCCCGGCAGATGCAGGGACATTTGAAGTAGCCTTGGCGCGGCTCTGCAGCATCCTTGCTAGCTTGAGGAGCGGCAATCGCGCGAAGCAGGGTGCGTCAAACCGCACTTGTCCAGAATGATCGGGCGCGTTACACGTGTGCCTGCAAACCCCGACTTGAGAATGCGGCATGCCGTCCGACGATCGTTACACCGGCCACCGGCCCATTTCCTGCAACCGCGCGTTGGTGATCGACGCCTTATCGCTGGTGCGGCGGGACGTGCTTTTTCCGGTCGAGAGGAGCTTTGCGCTGCGGGAGCTGGCGGACCTGCGGAGTGGGGCCACGCGGCGCGTCTCTTGGACCGTGCTGTTCATGAAGGCGTATGCCGTCGTGGCCGCGCGGACGCCTGCCTTGCGCCAATGGTACCTTTCCTATCCCTGGCCCCGCTTGTTTGAGCACGCCGAGAACGAGGCGATGTTGGTCGTCAACCGGGAGTTCCTGGGAGAAGAGCGGATTTGTTGGGCTCGATTCCCGCGGCCGGAGCGGCAGACGCTGGTCGAACTGCAGGAGCGACTGGACGAATATCAGTCGCAGCCGGTGGAGAGCGTCTTCCGGCGGCAAGTGCGGCTGAGCCGCTGGCCGTGGCCGGTTCGCAAGCTCTTGTGGTGGATCAACCTCAACTTCGCCGGTCCAAAACGCGGGAAACGCCTAGGAACGTTCAGCATGTCGTCGCTGGCCGGTCAAGGGACGATCAATCGCTACCATCAGACTGTACTGACCAGCAGTCTGACGTACGGCCCACTGGACGACCGCGGAAACGCCCTGGTGACGCTCATCTGCGACCATCGGGTTCTGGACGGCGCCCTGGCGGCCCGAGTGCTTGCCAACCTGCAAGAAGCGCTTTGCGGGCCGGTGGCCGACGAGCTGCGCGGCATGCAGCGGTTGCGCGCCGCCGCTTAACCATCCCCAGGCTTGCACGCTCAAACTCTCCGTGAACACGACTTTTCGGCTCTTCCGCTCCCTGCAACAAGGCTTGACCCCTCTGTTTGCCCACCCTAGACTGCCAGTTTAGCCCAATAAGCTAGGCTTCTAGAGAATCGGCTGCAATTTGGGCGAACTCATACAAGGTCGTCGAGCGTGAAGCGAGCTCTGATCAGCGACATCCACAGCAATCTCGAGGGCCTCGAGGCGGTGCTGGCCGATATACGACAGCAGGGAATAAACGAGATTTATTGCCTCGGTGATATCATTGGCTACGGTCCCAACCCGTGCGAGTGCATCGACCTGGTAATGCAGTGCGATCTGTGCATTCTGGGCAACCACGACCAAGGCGCGCTGTTCGACCCCGAAGGATTCAACCAGGGGGCGGAGCGGGCGATCTTTTGGACTCGCGAGCAGTTGGAGAATTCCCGCGTCAATCCGGCGAATAGCGCTGCGCGGTGGGAATTCCTGGGGGAACTGCCTCGCAACAAGCGCGAGGACGGCCTGTTGTTTGTACACGGATCGGCCCGCAACCCCCTCAACGAATACGTGTTCCCGGAAGACATCTACAATCAGCGGAAGATGGAGAAAATTTTCTCGCTGATCGAGCGGTTTTGCTTCCAGGGGCATACGCACGTTCCCGGAGTGTTTACGCAGAGCCTGAATTTTCTCAGCCCCGAGGAAATCGGCTACCAGTATCAACTGGGGGACGAAAAAATCATGGTCAACGTCGGCTCGGTCGGTCAGCCGCGGGACGGCGACCGCCGCGCTTGCTATGTCGTGTTGGAGGATGATCGGCTGACGTTCAGGCGCGTCGAGTATCCGGCCGAGACGACCCGCGACAAGATCTACGCCATCCCCGAACTCGAAAATTTTCTCGGCGACCGACTGCTGGTCGGGCGATAAGATGGGGGTATCCGCCGACACGGGGTGGAGTGGCTCCCTGGCGCAGTCGGCGCGCGGCGATTGGCTTTGAAATCGTGCTCGTAGGCCCTGCTTCCGCCTGGCATTCAAGTGCCTCGCTGGCGACGGCTGGCAGTCGCTTGCCGCGGAGGTTGGCCCAAAGGAAATAGATTGTGGATAAGCGTCTTGCACTATTTTTTGCCCTGACGATCGCCATTTTGATTGGCAACGTCTACTTCCAACGCTGGCTCCGCGGCAACGCTCCCCCCGCCGCCGCCCAAGGCGAAAACGCCCCCCAGGATGGCCAGCCGAACAAGGAGGCGGATCGCGCCAAAGCCGATCCTGCCAAAGAGAAAGCGAACGCCAAAGCCGCGCCCGACCGAGCCGAGGCCGCCGCTGAAGCTGCCGACCCAAACGACCGTAAGCGAGATCAACAACCGCCGGCGCCTGCGTTGCCGCAGCGCTTCTTGACCCTGGGTTCGTTGAATCCAGCCAGCCCTTACCAAATGGCGGTCACGGTGACCACCAAAGGGGCCGCCGTCGAACGGGTGGAGTTGAACGATCCCCGGTTCCTGCAACTTGAGGACCGTAGCGGATACCTTGGCCATCTGGCCCCGATGGCCGTGCCTGGGGGAGTTCGCGCCAGGGTCGTGGCGCCTGGGTCGCCTGCGTCGGAAGCGGGACTGCAAGCCGAGGACGTAATCACCCGGCTCGGCGAGACCCGCATCGACACACCCGAGGCGCTCGTCACCGCCCTGCGAGACACAAAGCCGGGCGACGAAGTGGAAATTGGGATCGTCCGCGGGGGCAAACAATTGGCCCTCTCGGCAACTCTTACCCGCCAGCCGGCCGAAATTATCCGGCCCGAATTTGAAACCCAGCCGACGCCGTTCCTGGAGCCCCAACAGCACGATCCGCTCTCACTATTGTTCACACTCGAGCAGGTCGACAATGCCCGCCTGGCAGAGAACGAAGCGGAACTGGGGGGGATCCATCTGCGCACCGAGAACTGGGAAGTGGTCAAGGCGACGGAGGATACCATCGAGTTCCAGCAGGTGTTGCCGCGGGATCGGCTGCGCGTGGTCAAGCGGATGCAGTTGGCGAAGAAGTCCGAGGAGGGGCCTGCGTACCATTTGCTGGTCGATCTGGAGGTGCATAATCTGGACGCCGAAAAGCCCCGCCAGGTGGCCTACCGGCTGGACGGGCCGAATGGCCTGCCGATCGAGGGTTGGTGGTATTCGTACAAGAACCGCATCAGCCGAAGCTGGGGTTCCTTGGGGGTGCGGGACGTGGCGATGCGCCTCAGTCTGGGGGAATCGGTCGCCAGCGAGTCGGTGTTGATCAGCAGTTTGAAGATCGCGGAAGGCAAGGTCGATCCACCCTTCCGGGTCGAGAGCGAAAAGGTCCGCTTGATTTACGCCGGCGTGGACAGCCAGTACTTTGCAGCGGCCCTGCTGCCGCAGCGCGGGCAAGAACGCGAAGAGCCGGTCGAACCCTGGCTGGCGGAGATCCGCGCGCGGCTTGTGGGCGCGGTGCCTGACGACGCCGCCCGCAATAAGCTGGTCAACGTCTCCTGCCGACTGGTGAGCAAGCCGGTCACCATCTCCGCTGGGAAGCCTTTGGTACATCGATACCAGATGTTTGTCGGCCCGAAGCAGCGGGAACTTCTCGCCCAATATGGCTCGGGCGATGAGAACATGGGGGATTTGATCTATTTCGGTTGGAACCCTTGGGCGTGGGTCGCGACCTGGATGCTCGACCTGCTTCATTTCTTCCATCGGTTCGTGCCCAACTATGGGATCGCGATCATCATGTTGACGGTGCTGGTCCGCCTGTGCATGTTCCCGCTGAGCCGCAAACAGGCAATCAACGCCGAGAAGATGAAGGAGATCCAGCCCGACATGAAGCGGATCAAGGAGAAGTATCCCGACAACCGCGAACAGCAGGCCAAGGCCATGCAAGAGCTGTTCCGTCGGCACAACTTTCACCCGCTGAATGGCTGCTTGCCGGCGCTCGTCCAATTGCCGATTTTCATGGGACTGTACCGGTCGCTGATGATCGACGTGGAACTTCGCGGCGCACCGTTGTTTAGCGAGAGTATCCGCTGGTGCAGCAATCTGGGCGCGCCCGACATGCTTTGGCGGTGGCAGCCGTATTTGCCGGGGTTTTTGGCGTCTCCGACGGGTTGGCTGGGACCGTACCTTAACATTCTGCCGCTGGTCACGGTGGCGTTGATGATCGTGCAACAGAAGATGTTCACGCCGCCGCCGACGGACGAACAGAGCCGTCAGATGCAGAGCATGATGAAATACACGTTCGCCCTAATGGCCCTGATGTTCTTCACCGTGGCCAGCGGCTTGTGCTTGTACTTCATCGCTTCCAGCTTGTGGAGCATTGGCGAACGGAAGCTGTTGCCGAAGTTGGTTGGCAGCAGCGGGGGGACCGCGACGGGGACCCCGCCCGAACCACGCCCCGCCCCCGTCGCCGCGAACGGCGCCCCCGCCGGGCGGAAGCGCCAAAAGGGTCGCCGGTAGATTGCCGGGCGAGCTGTTCCGCTTGGCCTCGGCCGCGCTGGGCCTGTTCATGTTGCTTCTCGACGACACGATCGCCGCGCTGGCCAGTCCCGCAGGAGGCGCCGCGCGGGGGATCGTTCGAATCAGCGGGCCTTCTGCGCTGCAATGCGCCGCACGCTGCGCCCCGGCCGCGAATCTGGCCGCTCTTGGCCCGACCCAGGCGCCCATTTCGCTCCCCGCGGTCCTGGACGCGGCCGGGGGACTGCCGTGCGAGTTGTATATCTGGCCCGGCCGCCGAAGTTATACGCGCGAGCCCCTTGTCGAAATTCACACCCTCGGCTCGCCTCCACTGCTCGATCTGGTGCTGTCGGCAGTGTGCCGGGCAGGAGCGCGTCCGGCGCGGCCGGGTGAGTTTACGCTTCGGGCTTTTCTCGCCGGCCGCATCGACCTGACCCAGGCGGAGGCCGTGCTCGGAGTGATCGACGCCGCCGATGCCCGAATGCTCGATCGAGCGTTGTGCCAACTGGCCGGTGGACTGGCAACTCCCTTGGGGGCGTTGCGCGGCGATCTGCTCGACCTGTTGGCGGACCTGGAAGCGGGGCTGGACTTCGCCGACGAGCGGCTGGATTTCGTTTCCCCCGCCGAGTTGATCGCCCGACTGGACTCCGCCGGACAGGCCCTGGCGCGGATCGCCGGTCAACTGGCCGGTCGCGATCGCCAGGGCGAGATGGCTCGCGTGGTGCTCGTGGGGAGGCCGAATGTCGGCAAAAGCAGTTTGTTCAATGCTCTCGCGGGGCGCTCGGCGGCGCTGGTGGCCGATTCCGCGGGCACGACGCGCGATTACCTGACCGCGGAGGTGGATTGCGAGGGAGTGACTGTGTTGTTGGTCGATACGGCGGGAATCGACAGCGAGGCCGAGGTGGGCGGGATCTCGAAGGCGGCTCAAGGAATGACCGATCGGCAGATTGGCGATGCGCAACTCCTGCTCTTGTGCCTCGATCGCGGCCGATCGCCAACCGAGCGCGAGCAAACACTGCTTGCTAGCGACCGGACCTTGCTCGTGCTGACGAAATGCGACCTGTCCCCCGAACCGCCGACGGTTCAGGAGTCCTTCCCTGCTCACCGCACGGCGTTGCACACCAGCGCGCGGACCGGCGCCGGGCTGTCGGAACTGCGGCGCGCCGTCTGCCATCGACTGCAAGAGGCCGCTGCCGAGACGGCGGCCGTGCCTGCGACCGCCGTCCGCTGCCGCGACAGCATCGCCAAGGCTCAATCGGCCCTCGAGCGCGCCTATGACCTGGCCAGCCGCCAAGGCGACGAGGTGCTGATCGCAGCAGAACTCCGGGCGTCGCTTGAGGAACTGGGCGCCGTCGCCGGACAAGTTTTCACCGACGATCTGCTGGACCGCATTTTCACGCGCTTTTGCATTGGGAAGTAGTCCAGTGCCCACCGACCAACACGCGGCACCCGCCTGATTCGCTGCTACCGCCGAACTTCCCCCTCCTTGGCCCCGACCTCGGTGGCTGGGCTTTGTTCCTGATCGAAGATTGTCCAGACCGGCGTGCGTTGTTTGACCTTGGCCATGAAGCGCTCGCGATCCCCGCTCAGTCGTTCTTCCTTCAGCTTGTCGCGGATCGCCGTCTGCACCTCCAGAAATGGCTTGCGTCCGGCCGCCGTCCTCTCCAGGACGCGGACGATGTGGAAGCCGCGCGCGTCCTCCAGAATGGTGCTCATCCGGCCCACCGGAAGGCTGAAGATCGCCTCGTCCAACGGCTTTGAAACCAGGCTCCCTTGGCTCGTCCAATCGTAGACGCCTCCGGTTGCCGCCGTCGGCCCCTTGGATCGCGCTTTGGCCACCTCGGCAAACGAAGCTCCGCGGAGGACCTCGTTGCCCATCTGGGCGACCGCGGAGTAGGCTTCCGCCTTGGTCAGGTGCGAGTCAAAATCCGCCATTAATTCTTCCCACCGGGCTTTGGCCGGGAATTCGTAATCGGCAATATTCCGCTGGTAGTAGCCGAGAATATCCGAGATCGGAATTTCGACGTCGTTTTTGACGTGCTGCAGCATCCAGCCGTAGGCCAGATTGTTCTCCAGAAACAATTGCCGCTGCCGCTCGATCGACATCCCCGATTCGGCCAGTTTGGCTTCCAGCTCTTGCCGGGTCGTCACTTTGGCCTTTTCCATCAGCCGCTTCAACTGCCGCTTTTCAAAGTCCTCGTGAATGTTCTCCTTGATTTTCGGCAGGTTGTCCTTGGGAATCCCTTTGACTGCGTCGGCATACAGAATCTTCGTCTGCAGCATGTCCTGGGTCACGTCGCGAATCAGTCGCACCCGGGCCTTTTCCAATTCCGCCGGCGGGATTTGCTGCCGCTCGGCTGGCGACATCGTGTCCAGCCGGCTCTTGATCATGGCTTCCACTTGCGGCATGACGTCTGAGGCGAGGATGCTCTCGCTCCCGACCCGCGCGATAATCATCGCGCTGGAAAACTCCTGCGGTAGCGCTGCGCCCAGGTCCCCCGGTTGCACCGCCGGAAACTGCCCTCCCGATTGGCTGACTTCGGGCGCCGGCGATGGCAGAGAGTTTATCCCGGCGTTCGGCAGCGGCGGTCCTTGCCATCGAGTCTGACCGGGCGTCGCACCGATCGTGGCGCCGACGCTTGCCGCGACCGGTGACGTCACTTCGGTTGCGGTCTCGCTTGGTAATTCAACGGTGGGGGCGGCTAAATTTGGCGAATCGGGAGACTGAGCGCGGGCGATCTCGAGCCGGTTTCTAAGTCGCTGGGCGAATCCGGCTCGCGGCCCCGCTACGGCCGACGCCGCCAGAGCCAACAACAACGCTAGCGCGGAGAGCCGGGTCACGCGGCGGTGCCTTTCTCGGTCGAGCACAAGGACAAAAATGGCGACAAACCGCCCGATACGCCGCACGAAAGACGGGAAACGAACCGCGAACCTCCTGTCCAACAAACGCCCCCTGGGCCAGGATTCGCGCGGCGGATTATAGGGATCCGGCTAGCTCGGCTGCAACAGCGCTTTTACCGGCTCCAGCACCGCGTGGCTCTCGACCAGATTCCTCTCCAGCGGCACATAAGCACTGCGCCCGTCCACGATCCGCACCCGCCCCGGATGTCGCCGTGCTAGCTCTTCGATCT
>JALHPA010000013.1:0-1240 GCA_022842745.1 Pirellulales bacterium | reverse complement strand
CAGTTCGGCCAGCGACAGCAATCGCTCCACGGGAGCAGGCAGGGGTCCAAATCGATCGACCAATTCCGATCGCAGGTCGCTTGCGTCTTCCCTGCGGGCCACGCGCGACAACCGGCGATAGAGGTCGATCTTGGCCCGCATGTCCGGCACGTAGTTGCGCGGAATGTACGCCTCTCCCGGCAGATCGATGTGGACGTCCACCGACTCTTTCGGGGGCAGGCGTTTCAATTTCCGCACCGCTTGATCCAGCAGCTCGCAATACAGTTCATAGCCCACCGCGGCGATGTGGCCGCTCTGCTGGGTTCCCAAAAGGTTCCCGGCCCCTCGAATTTCCAGATCTCGCATCGCGATGGCGAACCCCGCCCCCATGTCGCTGAATTCCTCGATCGCCCGCAAACGACGCGCGGCGGTGTTTGAAAGGTACTTGTCGGGATCGATCAGCAAGTAGCAGTACGCCCGGTGTTTGTAGCGCCCGACTCGCCCGCGCAACTGGTGCAAATCCGCGAGGCCGTAGTTGTCTCCCTCGTCGATGAAAATCGTGTTGGCGTTGGGAATGTCCAGGCCGCTTTCGATAATCGTGGTTGCCAGCAAAATGTCGTATTTCTTGCCGATGAAGGCCAGCATCACCCGTTCCAGTTCCCCTTCCGGCATCTGTCCGTGGCCGATGACGAGGCTGGCCTCGGGCACGATCCTTTGCAGGCGGGCCGCCACGGCATGGATGTCCGAAATTCGATTGTGGACGAAGTACACTTGCCCCCCCCGATTCAGTTCCCGCATCACGGCATGGCGGATCAACTCATCGTCCCACCGCGTGACGCGGGTTTCGACCGCCAAGCGATCCTCCGGGGCCGTCTCCAGGTTGGAAATGTCGCGGACGCCCAACAAGGACATGTGCAGCGTGCGCGGTATTGGCGTGGCCGTCATGGTTAACACGTCGACCGTCGCCCGGAGGGCCTTCAGTCGCTCCTTGACCTCCACCCCGAACCGCTGCTCTTCGTCGATCACCAACAACCCTAGGTTGGCGATCTGAACGTCCGGCTGCGCTAGACGGTGGGTGCCAATCACGATGTCGATCGAGCCCGCGCTCAAGCCGGCAATGATCTGCGTCTGTTGCCGGGCGGTGCAAAACCGGCTTAGCACGGCAATGCTGAAGGGGAATTCGGCCATCCGCGCCATGAAGGTCCGGCGATGCTGTTCCGCCAAAATCGTCGTCGGGGCCAGCACCGCCACCTGGTAGCCG
>JALHPA010000012.1 GCA_022842745.1 Pirellulales bacterium | reverse complement strand
GGGACGAATTCGTCTTCCGTGCCGTGGATATGAAGGACGGAGACGGGTTGGGATGGCGTACAGGATGATGAGCCCATTGTGCCGGCGACAGGGGCGATGGCGGCGAAGGCAGAGGCCCGCTCCGCGGCCAGGCGATACGCCATCATGGCGCCATTCGACATGCCGGTGGCGTAAATGGCACGCGGATCGATCGGCAATTCAGCTTGCAAACGAACGAGCAAGACATCGATAAAGGCCACGTCGTCGACATCCCGACGAAACGCAGGACCGCAGCAATTGCCGGCGTTCCAGAAGAGCAGGCGTTCGCGCTCGCCGGTCCCGAAGGGGTAGACCACGAGAAAGCCGTGGCGGTCGGCGGTCTCGTTCATGGCGGTGAATTCCTGCTGAATCTGACCGTTGCTGTTGCTGCCGTGAAAGGAGAGCACCAGCGGGTAGGAGCGGCTGGGTGGGGGAGCGGCGGGAACGTGATAGAGGTAGCGGCGCTGTCGCCCGCCGATTTCAAGCGTGCGGAGGTGGTCGCCAAGGGGCAGGGTCATGGGGAATTCACGCGGCGGACAGGTTCGTGGGACAGGACGGTTTGCGGGGGCGCGAAACCGCGACGGGCAACAACGCGCCTGGCGATGCTGGCGATGGAATTGTAGCGCTTAGGGAACCGATTGATTGCAAACCGAGGTCCAATCCAGTACCGTAAACCCCTTCTCGGTACGAACTATTCCGACCGCATCTTGGGGGCAACGCGCGGGACCATTTCGGGGGAATCGCATGTCGACGGCCAACGAGTCGCGGGACCCGCTCGGCGATCGTTTGATGGGTCTTTGTTGGCGGACGCCGCCGGCCGACAATCGGGAGCGCGTGCGCCGGCGGGTTTCCGTGCATTTGATTCCGTATCTGTTCTTTCTCTACATTCTGGCGTATCTGGACCGGGTCAACGTCTCGGTGGCGAAATTGGAGATGACCAAGTCGCCCGCCGAGGGGGGGCTTGGATTCGACGACGGAATGATTGGATTTGGCGCCGGGCTGTTCTTCTGGGGCTATTGGATCTTGGAGATTCCGAGCACGCTGAGCGTGGTGAAATGGGGCGCGCGGTGGGTGTTCGTGAGGATTCTCGTATTGTGGGGACTGTGCGCGACGCTGGTCGGTTTTATCGGGCTGCCGATCGCCAAGTCGATGTTTTCCTGGCTGCCGACGCTGCCCGAGGACGTCTGGGGACTGCAAAACATCGCCCACTATGTGAACCGCCTGCCGACCGAGCCGGTTTACCAGTTTTACTTTTTCCGGTTCATGCTGGGATTTTTCGAGGGGGGCTTTTTTCCCTCAGTGATCGTTTATCTGTCGCTGTGGTTTCGGCAGCAGGACCGGGCCAAGGCGATTGCGCTGTTCATGGCGGCAATTCCGTTGTCTTCGGCGTTGGGGACGCCGCTGTCGGGACTGTTGTTGTACATCAACTGGTTCGGGCTGGAAGGCTGGCGGTGGGTGTTCATCATCGAGGGAGTGATTCCCATACTGGCCGGCTTCACGACGATATTTTTTCTGCCCGATCGGCCGCGGGATGCGGAATGGCTGTCGCCGGAGGATCGGAGTTGGTTGCAGGAGGAATTGGACCGGGAACACGCGGCAAAGGTGGGGCATGGGCTGGCGGCGTGGAAGGGTCACTTGGGAATGGTCCTGTTGCTGACGTTTGTCTATTTCTGCCAGAACGTCAGCAGTTATGGATTGTCGATTTTTATGCCGTCGATTTTCGAGGAGATTACCGGCTCGCAGCGCGCGGCTTTGGTGCTGACCACCCTGACCTATACGATCGCGCTGATCGGAATGTTGGTGAACGGTTGGCATTCGGATTTGAAGTCGGAACGGATCTGGCACGTGTCCGTGCCGCTATTCTTGCTCGGCGTGTCGGTCGCGATGGTGTTTGGGGTGTGGGGATCGCCGTGGACGGCGGTGGCGGCGCTGGTGATTCTGGTGGGGGTCTTTCACTACGCCCATCTCCCGGCTTTTTGGCCGATACCAACCATGTTTTTGGGAGCGGGGACGGCGGCCTCGGCGATTGGGTTCATCAATATGATCGGCAATCTGGGCGGATTCGTGGGGCCATACATCGTGGGGAAGAAAGATGCCACAAGCTACGAGATGGCGATGCTGAAAATCGCCCCGTGGCCGGTTTTGGCGGCGGTGATCGTGCTGACGGTGGGCGTGGTGCGGCAGCGACTTGCGGCTTCCGCCGCGCGCGGCGACGGTCAGGCGGCGAACCGTGGTAGACCGGCCGAGGAAGAACGGGGAGCTGGGCCGGGATTTGGAGTCGAGAACGGCAATCCACTGGGTACGACCCAGAGTGATTTGCCCGCCAAGTAAACCGCGGTTGGATCGTGCGGAGCTTGCGCCTTGGTGGGGCGATGTGGAATCCGTCGCCGGGGAACCAAGCGCCGCCCGTGGTCAATCCGTGCGTTCTTGCACGGGGCTGTAGCCCAGGGATCGATAGAAATGGACGGCTTCATTCCAGGCGGAGTGGGTCTCAAGCATTATCAGGCGACCGCCGCTGTCCCATACGGCGGCTTCCAGGGTGGCCATCAATAGCCTGCCCACGCCTTGGCGACGCCAGGGGGGCAAAACGCAGAGCCAGTGGACGACTGGCTTGGACGATTCCAGGGTGGGGCCGCGCTGGGCAAGTGTGACCGCCCCTACCAAGAGGGGAGCGGTTATGGCGAAGGCAGGCGGTCGCGCTTCAAGCGGCCCCGTGCCGCCGATGGCTTCGGCGAACCACATGCGGTCCGGGTTCCACCAGGGTCGGTCGAGAAATTCGCGCTGGAAGTCCGCGCGATTCCAGGCACGAACGCCAAGCCTTTGGCGGGCAAACGATCTGTGTCGCAGCTCAAGCCAGAGGGGAATATCGGCCTCCCCGCGGTAATTGCGGAGACTCACCCCGCCCAGTGGGGAGGGGCTAGGTCGCTGTTCCAAGCGACGTTCAAGTTGCAGCACCAGGGACATAACCACAGTATGCCGCTTGGTGTCCAGCGTGCCGAGGTGGGACCTCCTACCCTAAATATCAGGTCGATCCAAGTTGCCTGTTTTCGCTGTCCTAGACTTGGCTGTCCTAGACTCTGTAAGCCAACCATCAGCAACAGTTTGTGCCGTAATACGAGCACCGATTGTGACAGCTGGCAGTTAATTTCCACAAAAAACGACTGAATGAGCAGTCAAATTGATTGATTTCGTTCACAAAATCTGCCATAATCCTTTGGACAAGGACCATTTGAGGGGGAGATGTTCGCCTGTGCTAGTTGAGGAGCGGCGAGCTCGATTGTTGGAACTGGTTCGCCAGCGAGGCTTTGCGTCGCTGCCGGATCTGGTGGACGAGCTTGGCGTATCCGAGTCCACGATTCGCCGGGATTTGGACGTTCTGGAAGAACAAGGTTCGGCGCGGCGGACGCATGGCGGGGTGTTTTACACCGGAACCGCACCCAAGCTGCCGCATTTTGAGGAGCGACAACCGGCCAACTGGGAGAAAAAGAGGGCGATCGCCGCACGGGCGGCGGAGCTGATCGAGGATGGCGACACGTTGCTGTTGGACGGGGGGTCGACGGCCTATGAAGTGGCGCGGTTGCTGGTGGGTCGGCCGCTGCAAATCGTGACCAATTCGCTGCCGGTGGCCAACTTGTTCGCGTCGAATGCCAAAGCCGATTTGGTACTGATGGGAGGGTATGTGTACCCGCGGACGGGAGTGTCGCTGGGGCCGTATGCCAACGAAATGCTGGCCCATTTGAACGTGCGAAAGACGGTGTTGAGCGTGGCCGGAATCAACGAGCGGGGCTATTTCAACAGCAACCTGCTGTTGGTGGAAACCGAGCGGGCGATGATGAACGCCGCCGATCAGGTGATCGTGGTCGCCGACAGCACCAAGTTTGGGAGGCAGAGCCTGGCGCATTTGTGCCCGCTCGATGCGGTGGACGTTCTGGTGGTGGACGACGGAATCCCGGCGGAGTGGCCGGGGCGGCTGGCGAGGGCGGGGGTGCAATTGGTCGTGGCACGTTCGGCATTGGCGGGAGCCGCGACGACGGGGGGTGCGATCGCCGGCGGGCTGGCGGACCGCGCGGGAACGGAGGCCGCGGTGCTGGGGAACGGGCCGCTGGCAGGTCCGACCGCGGAGGGAAGCAGTGAAAATTCGACCATGGTCCCTTGAACCACGTCTGGCAGAAAGCATGTCTGTAGCCACCCTAGATCGCGGCACCGTAGAGCGGATCGTGCGTGAGATCGTGCTGGGTACGCGCAGCGCGCCCCCGTCGACTCCGAAACTGGTGGTCAGCATTTCGGCGCGGCATTGCCACCTGACGGATGAGCACGTGGAGGTACTGTTTGGCCCGGGACGGAAATTGACGGAGGAGAAGCCGCTGTATCAGGACGGTTTTTTCGCGGCGGCGGAGACGGTGATGATCGTGGGGCCGAACAAGCGGCGGATGCTGCCGAGCGTGAGGGTGCTGGGTCCAACACGACCGGCGAGCCAGGTCGAGCTGGCGTTCACGGATAGCATTTCCTTGGGGATCGAAATTCCGGTGCGGGCGAGCGGGAAAATCGCCGGTACGCCGGGATGCGTGTTGGTGGGGCCGGCGGGAGTCGTGGAATTGAAAGAGGGGGTGATCCGGGCCGAGCGTCACGTGCATATGAATTTGGAACATGCACGGTTTTACGGCGTGAAGAACGGCGATCGGATGAGCTTGCGAATCGAATCAAGCTGTTCCACGACATTCGAGGACTTGCTGGTGCGCGCCGACCAGACGAGCAAGTTGGAGGTTCACCTAGACACGGATGAAGGAAACGCGGCGGACCTGGACCACGCGGTACGGGTGGAGTTGATTCGACAGGAATAGCGGGAGTTGGGGCGGGATTGTGGAACGGGAAATCGACACGACAACGAAGCGTTTTTTGTAGCGGCAGTTTGGTTTGAAGGTCCACTTATTTGCGGAGTATGACATGGCAAAAGTGATGGAAGCTCTCGGCATGATCGAGACCAAGGGTTTCATCGCACTGGTCGAGGCCAGCGACGCGATGATGAAGGCGGCGAACGTGGAGTTCCTCGGATGGGACAAGGTGGGGAGCGGCTTGGTGACGGCGTTTGTCACCGGCGACGTAGCCGCAGTAAAAGCGGCGACCGACGCGGGCGCGAACGCGGCCGGCCGGATCGGTGAAGTGGTGAGCGTGCAGGTGATTCCCCGGCCGCACGAGGATCTGGATGTGGTGCTGCCGATTTCGGGACGCAAGACGGCCAAGGCCGGCGCCGACTGAGACGCGGGCTGAGCAACGAGGAACCGGTCGGCTGTCCGAAGTCGCCCTGTTCTGAACCCATAAGTATTTGACTCTATTTTCATAAGGACCGAATTCATGGCCGCAGCGATTGGATTGATCGAAACGAAGGGTTTGGTGTCGCTGGTGGAAGCGACCGATGCGATGGCAAAGGCCGCGAACGTGCAGATCGTGAAGCGCGTGTCGATCGGCGGCGGGCTGGTGACAACGGTGGTCACGGGAGACGTGGGGAGCGTCCGCGCGGCAGTTGAAGCGGGGGCGGCGGCGGCGCAGCAGGTGGGGGAGTTGGTCGGCAGCCACATCATCCCGCGACCGGCGGAAGGACTTGCGGCGGCTTACTTTACTTGATCCCAGGCGAGCATTTTTTGCCTCCGGGGATGGGGCCACGCAGCTTGCGGCGGCAGAGCCGAATGAGCATGGCAGAGTCGAACGAGCATGGCCCACCGGAAATTTGAGGGAGCGAACGCATTGGAATGTCTTCATTCTGGCCAGGGCGGATAGCGTCATGAAGGTGCTAGTTGCCAATTTGGGCTCGACGAGCTTCAAGTATCGGCTGTTCGACATGGCCGGGGAGCGACAGCTTGCGCGGGGAGGAGTCGAGCGGATCGGCGCGCCCAGCAGTCCCTGCACGGTGGAGATTGGCGGGGTCAAACGTCAAATGGAGGCCGCCGTACCGGATCATGCGGTTGCCGTGAAGAAGTGCTTGGAGCAATTGACCGATCCAGAGTCGGGATGCTTGCAGGATGCCAACGAAGTGGCAGCGATCGGTTTCAAGGCGGTGCATGCGGGGGCGATCAGCGGTGTGCAGCGGGTGACCGAGGAAGTGCTACTGGCGATGGAAGCAATGAACCAGGTGGCGCCTGCGCATAATCCGCCGTATATCGCGGCGATGCGATTGCTGAGCGAGCGGCTGCCGGGAATTCCGCTGGCGGCGGCATTTGAAACGGGATTTCATGCGACGATACCGGACCGATTGCGGTACTACGCGGCGCCGTACGAGTGGGCCGAGCAGCACCAGGTGCGGCGGTGGGGTTTTCACGGGGCCAGCCACCGGTACATCGCCGGCCGGACGGCGGAACTGCTGGGGCGGAGGGACTTGCGAGTGATCTCCTGCCACTTGGGCGGGTCGAGCTCGCTGTGCGCGATTCGCAACGGTCAAAGCGCGGCCACCAGCATGGGAATGAGTCCGCAGACGGGCGTGCCGCACAATAACCGTGCCGGGGATTTCGATCCTTTTGCGTTGCCGGTCGTGATGCGGCGGACGGGGAAGACGTTGGACGAAGCGTTGCACGATCTGGCTGAGCGAGGCGGTTTGTTGGGGCTGAGCGGTGTGAGCGGCGATGTCCGGGACCTGGAACAGGCCGCGAGCGAGGGGAACGAGAGAGCACGATTGGCGCTGGATGTATTTGTGAGCGGGGTCCGGAATTATCTGGGGGCCTACCTGGTGGAACTGGGTGGGGCGGAGGCGATCGTTTTTACCGGCGGAATTGGCGAAAACAGCCCGTCCATTCGCGAGGCGGTGTGCCGCAACCTGGAGGCGCTAGGGATTGTGCTCGATCCGGCCACAAACGGGACGGCGACGGGCGAGACCCGGGTGAGCAGCGAGCAGAGCCGGATTCAGGTGTGGATCATGCCGACCAACGAGGAATTGGTCGTGGCCCGGCAGGTCAAGGAATTATTGGAACCGACGTGAGGCTGTCCGAGCGATCGCCATGAGCGTTCGAGCGAAGCAGCGAATTGAAAACCCACTTCCGACGATTGGTTCGTTTAACCCCGCGGCGATATTTATGTTTGTTGCCAAAGTAACCGGCTCGGTGGTGGCCACGCAGAAGGTCGAATCGATGGTCGGCCACAAGCTGTTGGTCGTCGAGCCGTACCGGCTGGAACCGAAGGCGAGAAAATCGCTGGAGAGCACGGGGCGAACGTTCGTGGCGGTCGACACGGTCGGCGCCGGGGAGGGGGAGTTCGTGCTGATCACGCAGGGGTCGAGCGCGCGGCTGACGCCCGAGACCAAGAACCTGCCGGTGGACGCGGTGATCATCGGGATCGTGGATACGGTGCGGGTTGGCCAGCAGTCGGTGTTCGACCGAACGGGGAAGGCGTGATCCGGCGGACGCAACCACCAAACGGCTAATTAACTGAGCCCCAAAACGAGCAAAGTCAAACTCCATGCAAGCCACAGAACAACTCATTCGCAACGTGGTGGAGCAGGTGCTCCGCCAACTTGGTCCGGGCGTCCATGCTGGCAACGGGCGCAGCTATTCCGGCCGGTTTGGCATTTTTCACGACGTGGACGAAGCGGTGAACGCGGCTGAGGCGGCCTTTGAGCAGCTCAGCGAACGGACGATCGAGGATCGGAAACGGATCATCGACCATATCCGGAGGATTTCCATCGAGCAGTGCGTCGAGTTGGGAACCCTGGAGATGGAGGAAACGAAAATCGGGCGATTGGAGCACAAGATCGAGAAGCTGAAAACGCTGGGAGAGCGGACGCCAGGGGTGGAGTTCCTGCGCAGCGAAGTGTTCAGCGGCGATCATGGGCTGGCGGTGATTGAGCACGCGCCGTTCGGCGTGATTGGCGCCGTCACGCCGGTGACGCATTCCCTGCCGACTATTACCGGCAACGCGGTCAGCATGATCGCCGGCGGCAATACCCTGGTGGTCAATCCGCACCCCAGCGGAAAGCGGGTGGCGGTGGAAGGGGTTCGCCGGTTCAACCAGGCGATCTACCGGGACCTGGGGATCGACAATTTGATTTGCGTGCTGGCCGAGCCGACGCTGGAGTCGGCGGATGCGCTATTCAAGCACCGAGGAGTGCGGCTGATCTGCGTCACCGGCGGGCCGGCGGTTGCCCGCGCGGCGATGCAGTCGAGTAAGCGGGCGATTGTGGCGGGACCGGGAAATCCGCCGGTGGTGGTGGATGAGACAGCGGATTTGGATCGAGCCGCGCGGGCGATCATTCAGGGTGGGGCGTACGACAACAACCTGTTGTGCATCGCCGAGAAGGAGGTGTTCGTGGTGGGGGAGGCGTTCGACCGGATGCTGGCCGCGATGGAGCGGGCTGGGGCGGTACGGCTGAACGGGCGCGAGATCGATGCGCTCACCAAGAAGGCGATCGTGATGGTGGGTGAGGGAGAGCACCGGCACGAAGCGGCCTGCAAGGACTTTATCGGGCAGGACGCAAGCGTGTTGGCGCAGGCCGCCGGGCGATCGGTGGACGCGAAAACGGAGATGCTGTTCGGGGAGACCGACGAAAGCAACCCGTTTGTGCCCGTGGAACAAATGATGCCGTTCGTGCCGTTCGTGCGCTGCCGGAACGTGGACGAGGCGATCGCCAAGGCCAAGGAGCACGAGCACGGCTACCGGCACACCAGCATCATTCACAGCAACAACGTGCGAAATATGACCAAAATGGGACGGGCGCTGGACACCACGTTGTTCGTCAAAAACGGGCCGTGCATGTCGGCGCTAGGGCTGGGAGGGGAGGGGTATTTGTCGTTTTCGATCGCCACCCCTACCGGCGAAGGCGTAACCACGCCGCTGACGTTTACCCGCGAACGGCGCTGCTCGTTGATCGACGATCTGCGGATATTGGGCAAGGCGTAGAAGGCGGGGCGAAAACCGAGCACGATTTGCCGCATGGGCGCGAAAAAGAAAGACGTAGGCGAATGCAATTGGGAACGGTAGTGGGAACCGCGACGGCGACTGTGCGGCATCCGTCGATGCAAGGCTGGAAGCTGCTGGTGGTGCAGCTTCTGGCGGCCAACGGCGCGGCGGCGGACGGAGAACCGGTATTGGCCGTGGATCGATTGGGGGCCGGGCGCGGAGAGCGGGTGATATTGACGAGCGACGGCGCAGGCACGAGGCAATTGTTGAAAAGCGAGACGACGCCGGTCCGGTGGAGCGTGTTGGGGCTGGCGGACGAGGTGTAGTTGGGAAGCGGCAAGAAAGCAGTGTTCATGGCATTGCAAGGGACCGATGTCGAGCTTCGAGGAACAAGTCGATGGGATCGTTCGAGCGGTGCTCGCGCGGCTGGCCGACGCGGACGGCGCGCCGCCGGCGATGCACCCGGCGGTAAGGGCGGACGCGACGGCGACAGCTCCCATGCCTGCAACGAACGGAGCGCAAACGCGAGAGTCGGGAGCGGAGCGGGAGTTGGTGATCGATTCGCCGGTGGTATCCGCAGCGGCGCTGGATGGCAAGCTGGCGGGAGTGCGGCGGGTGCTGATTCGCCCGCGGGCCGTGCTGACGCCGTCGGCGCGGGACCTGTTGCGGGGGTGGGGCGTGGCGATTGCGACGCTGGTGGCGCCGGCAGGCGAAGCGCGGCCGGGTCGGCCGCTGGTGCTGGCGACGGCGGAAACGGATTTCGACACGGCATGGCTGATACGGTTGTTGGCCAGGAAGGGCGTGCGGAGCGAGCCGATCGCGCGGAGCGGGCTGGTATCGGCGATGGGGGAGTTGGCGGAACGAGTACGGATGAATGGCGAGTTGGGGTTGATGTTGTGCGATTGCGCCGCGGCGGCGATATGCCTGGGCAACCGGCACAAAGGGGTGCGAGCGGTGTGGGGAGCGGACCGCGCGGCGACCGCCAAAGCGGCGCGAGCGGTCGGCGCGAACCTGCTGGCGATCGAGCCGGCCGGGAAGGGACCGTTTGAGATCGTGCAGATTGTAGAGTCATTTTTGGCGGCTGGCGGAGGTGCGTGCCCGGAGCGGTTTATCACGCAATTGGATTGAAAGCGGTCGCCCGGGGGATCTGCCCAGGGTGGAAAGACGACGAGGACGGTCCTGTGCGCATTGGAAAAGTGATTGGCAGCGTAACGCTCAGTCGGGCTCACCCGGCGATGACCGGGGCCAGCTACCGGTTGGCGGCGCCTTTGTCGCTGGCGACTTTACGCGGCGAGTCGGCGGAGGAGGCCGAAGCATTGGTGGTGTATGACGAACTGGGAGCGGGAATCGGCAGCGTGATCGCGATCAGCGAAGGGGGCGAGGCGGCACAGCCCTTTCGGCCGCACGACAAGCCGGTCGACGCGTACAACGCCGCGATTCTCGACTCGATCGACCTAGGAAACTGACGGGCGTTTCGACGCGCGGACCAACCGAGAGATTGTTATGAACTTGCATCAACTCAAAGAAGAGATTTGCGATATCGGCCGGCGGATCTACCAGAAGGGATTTGCGGCCGGCAACGATGGCAATATCAGCTACCGGCTGAGCGAGAACGAAGTGCTATGCACTCCGACCATGATCTCGAAGGGATTCATGAAACCGGGGGATCTGTGCACGGTGGATATGAACGGCGAGCAGCTTTCGGGCCGGAGGAAGCGATCGAGCGAGATTCGCCTGCACTTGACGATCATGAAGGCCCGACCGGAGATCAAATCGGTGGTGCATTGCCACCCGCCGCACGCGACGGCGTTCGCGGTGGCACGGGAGCCGATCCCGCAGTGCGTGCTGCCGGAAGTGGAGGTGTTTCTGGGAGACGTGCCGATCACTCGGTACGAGACGCCCGGAGACCAGGCGTTTGCCGATACGGTGTTGCCGTTCGTGGCCAAGTCGAACGTGATCATCCTGGCCAACCACGGGACGGTCAGTTTTGGCGAGACGGTGGAAAAGGCGTATTGGTGGACGGAAATTCTCGACGCTTATTGCCGGATTTTGATGCTGGCCCGCGACCTGGGCAAAGTGAACTACTTTACCGAACCCAAGGCGCGGGAGTTGTTGGAGCTGAAGACGAAGTGGGGCTACTCCGACCCGCGGCTGTCGCCGGGGATGGAGAACTGCGACATCTGCGCGAACGATATTTTCCGGGCCAGTTGGGCGCAGACGGGCGTGGACCGGCGGGCGTTCGATCCGCCCCCCCCAATGAAGCCGCAGGCGAGCGGATCGGGATCGGCCGCGGACGCGGGCGGCCCGACCGCAGCGGTGGACCAGGAAACGCTGATCCAGACGATCACCGAGCGGGTGATGGCGGCTTTGAAGAAGTAGAGGGAGACGCCGCGGGGTGGAGGCGGTTGGTCGCGGCAGTGGTGGCGCGAAAGCGCGCGGTATCGATATAAGAATCGGGCCTTTGATAGCGAGTGCGAGGTTATGAAAGTCAGCATTATCGGCGGCGGCGGATTGGTCGGTTCGTGTACGGGCTTTGCGCTGCAAGCGGGCGGGATTGTGCGCGAGATCTGCCTGTTGGACGCCAACGCCGAACTGGCCGGGGGACAGGCGCTCGATCTATTGCACGGCAGCGCGTTAATGGCGGACCAGCGGATTTCCGCCGGGGGTTACGAGCAGATTCCCACGAGCGACGTGATTTGCATTACGGCCGGCCTGCGGCGCAAGCCGGACGAAAGCCGGCTGGACTTGATCAACCGGAACGTCGATCTGTTCTTGGGGATTCTGGGAGAGATCGCCAAGGTCGGGACCAAAAGCTCGGCGGTGGTAGTGGTGGTCTCGAATCCCGTGGACATTCTGACCTATCTGGCGGCGGAGCGGATGAAACTGCCGGCGAATCAGGTCATCGGGCTGGGGACGCAGCTTGATACTTTACGCTTTCGCAGTCTGATCGCGGACAAGCTGGGGGCCGCCCCGACGCAAGTGTCGGCACTGATTCTCGGCGAGCACGGCGACAGCATGGTTCCGATCTGGTCGAGCGCTACGATTGGGGGACTGCCGCTAGAGAAGGCTCCCGGTTGGTCGTTGCCGCTGGCGAACGAATTGTTCCAGCGCACCAAAACCTGGGGGGCGGAAGTGATCAAGAAAAAGGGTGGGGCGGGTTTCGCGGTGGGACTGGCGATCAAGGAGGTGATCGAGGCGATCGCGTTGGATCGCAACTGCTTGTTGCCGGTATCCACCGTTCAGAGCGGCTGCTATGGCTTGAAAAATGTCGCAATCTCGGTTCCGACGGTGGTCGGCAAAACCGGAGCGGTCGGCACGCGGGAAATCGAATTGTGGCCGAAGGAATTGCAAGCGTTGCGGCAAAGCGGCAACGTGCTGCGGCAGACGCTCGAGGCGGTCCTGGGACGAATCGGCGGCGCGCGGTAAGGCCGGCGTTGTCACAATAGACGCACAACGGAAGTTCCATGCAGAAATCGCTCGATCGCAAGCTGGCAGCCATTCACGCGGACCCGAGCGGGGCCAAGGATTTCATCCTGGCCGATGCCAAGGACGCCGACATGGCGTTTGGGATCGGCGCGCCGGGGAAGTCCCCCGAAGCCCATCCGAGCGAGGTGCGGATGCGCACTTTGGCGGAGTACCGCGACCATATGCGAGCGATCGTTCGCCAGGGCATTGTGGACATCATGCTGATGTCGGCCAGCACCAACGAGGTGCTGGCCAACCACGAGCGGCTGTTCGACCAGAGCCACGTTACTCCGGCCGCACGCGCCAACGACACGAGCGACATCTTCGTCGTGCGCGGCGGGCACTATGTGCAAGAGCCGTCACGGCCGCACCGCACGGCGTTGATCGATCACATCCAGTGCGGCCACGTCGATTGTGGCCCGGAGGAGCGGTCGCGAGGGACCAATCTGGGCCTGTACAGTCTGACGTTTAACAACCGGCTGGAAGAGGACCTGCGGACGCTTGAGGAGTATTCGCGGTTCCGCGCGGAGGCGGAAGCCAAGGGGTTTCGCCACTTCATGGAGGTCTTCGATCCAAACGCGCCTGCCGATTTGTCCGCGGACAAGATTCCAGGGTACGTGAACGACCAAATCGCGCGCACATTGGCGGGGGTGGCCTCGTCCGGGCGGCCGGTCTTTCTCAAGATCGTGTATCACGGTCCGCGGGCGATGGAGGAACTGGTGAGCTACGATCCGCACCTGGTGGTGGGGATTCTCGGTGGGGGGGCAGGCACGACCTACGACGCATTCAAGCTGATCGCGGAGGCGCGGAAGTACGGCGCCCGCGCGGCCCTGTTTGGCCGCAAGATCAATCAGGCGGAGAATCAACTGGCGTTCATCGAGTTTTTGCGGTTGATCGTGGATGGGGAGGTGTCACCGGAGGAGGCAGTCCGGGCGTATCACGGAGTGCTGGAGAAGTTGGGAGTGAAGCCGCTGCGCCGGTTGGAGGATGACCTGGTGTTGCAGACGGGGGTCATGAGCTATGGGGGTGGATCGACTGCCTCGGTTCCGGCCGGAGTGCCTGCGGGGGGTGGGGGCGTCGGCCACGATTGCGCGTGTGGGGGCAGCGAGCCGGCGAAATGCCAATGCCAGCACGAAGTTGAGCCGTCGCCCGGGGCGAAGCCGGCAGGCACTACACCGCGGGCGGAACGTGCGGCCGCGGTCTCGGCCAATGGGCGGCCGAACTTTGCCGGGATGTCGCAAGCCGAAAAGCTGGCTTGGAACCGCGCCCAGCGCGACCGGGTTTTTGGCTAAGGCGCGGTTCTAAGCCGACCGACGGCGGGAGGATTGGGGTTAGAAGGCGGACTGGGCCTTCACGCCGCTGTTGTTCATCCTGTAGTTGTTATCCAGGAAGTCTTGTTGGCGGCGCTGGATGTCTC
>JALHPA010000011.1 GCA_022842745.1 Pirellulales bacterium | reverse complement strand
CCAGATTAACAGCGGTAGATTTGCAAGCGGAAGGTACTCATTGCTTTCGAACCGATTCATCACACAAACGGGATCTGACTCGGTGCGGGCATGCGGCAACCGGCGGAGTTTTTTTTAAGGAAGGGAAGAGACCGTCGGACGGGGATAAACGCACAACCAAACAATAACTGCAACGTGGTTACGGTGCTGTTCGGAAGTCGGCGCACCCCATGCGACGACCCATCGGCGATACTCTTGATGCGGGCCGGTCCTTGGCATCGCATGGCGACTCGGTGGCCAGAATCTAGGCCGATCCGCAGATCGCACAAAAGCCAGGTTGATTCAGGAGGGTGTCTGAAGTTCAGCCGTGGCAGGTAAGCCTCGCTCGGATCCTTGCGTGTTTGCAATTCTAGTCGGACGAAAACGCCGGTCCAGAGTCTAGGGCGGAAATTGAGAAAATTGTCGCGGGGGAAATTCGGACTAGCGATCGAAGCTAGCGACGCGAGGGCGGACAGGACTGCGATTCGGGACGGAACTCAGGGGCCGATTTCAGGACAAAAATTCGGGACAGGATATCAGGACAAGACAGGATTTTGGGACGGGAGTTCTGGACAGGAATTCAGGACCAGGCGAGAGTGGAGCGGCCGCGGGGGAGATCGAAGCAGGCGGTCCAATGGCTGGCGTCGGTACACCATGTGCCTGGGACGAGTTGTTCGGCGGAGGGGACTTGTTTGAGGGGGAGGGGCGGGGAGTCCTTGGCGAGGCGGCGAGGGTTGGTCGGCGGGGCGGAGGTGCGGTCGAGGCGGAGGGTGAACTGGGGGGCAGCAAAGGGGGCGTCGAGCTTGAGGCCGTCCGGTTCGAGGGAGAGGGTGGTGAGCTCCTTGGCGGCCCAATAGCGGGCGATCTCGCTGAGTTTCATCCAGAGGAGGCTAGGGAAGCCGCGTTTGAGGCGGGCGACGACTTCCTGGAAGATTTTGAAGCCGGTTTCGTCGCCGTTGCAGTACATGCCTGGCCAGTGGCAGACGAGGACGGCGGGTTCGCCGCGGGCGATGACTTGGGGGAGGCGGCCGGATTTGAGATCGGGACCGATGAACTGATCGACGTGGCCGATTTCGAGTCCGTCCCAGCCGCCGAACCAATCGCCGGTGCAGCCGATGATGGAGACGACGCATTCGGGGTGGCCGGTGTCGAGGCTGGCGGCGTATTCGACTCGGGGGGCGACGCTTTCGGGGCCGGTGTAGAGGTGGCGGAAGTAATGGGGGATTTCGACTGAGTGGACGTCTCGGCAGGCTTGGAGGGACGCCTGGGCCAGCTCGGGGAGGACGCGGTTGCCAAAACCGCCGGGGGTGGTGACGCCTTCGCAATGGAGGCCGGCGTTTTTGAGGACGCGGAGGGCGTAGGCGAGGTAATCGGCGAGGAAATCGACGGAGCGGCCGGCGGAGAAGCCCCAATTCTCCATGTTTTTTTCCGTGCGGTCGGGGTAGGGGCGGCCGGTCTTGGTATCGATGCCCCAGGTATGGGTGATCATTTCCGGGTGGATGTCCCAATGGGGGACGAGGAGCTCGCGGACGAGGTTGAGGCTGGCGGTTAGTTCTCGTTTGGTCCAGCCGGGGAGGTCGCGATCGACCCAGCCGACGCAGGCGGGGTAGGGGACGACGCTGTACTTTCCCTTGACGCCGTGGTCGGCGCACCAGAGGGCGAATTTGCGGACGAAGGCGTCGGGGATTTCGCGGGGGAGCTTGCGCCAGTCCTGGCGGTATTGGTCTGGGAAGACTTCGGCGAATTGGGGGATGGCGAAGTGGGCGAGGTTCACCAGGCAGGTGGAGTCGTCGATGATGAGGCTGACGGGGACTTGCGCGCGCGGTCCGAGGACTTCGACGGTGGGGGAACGCTTGGGGCGCTGGCCGGGCTGCTGGGCGAGGAGGGGCGAAGAGGGTGCGGAGAGGGCGAGGGCGGTGGATGTGGCGGCGGCGAGTGTGGAGTGGAGGAAATGGCGGCGGGTGCAGTGCATGGGAGGTTGGGCGGAAGCGCTATGGACTTGGCGGAGGGGGCGAGGGATGTGGCGAGCTGGATTGGTAATCGGCCCCAAGGACAACGGCTGCGTCCTCAGCGTAGTCCAGGCGGGGAGAGAGAGGCAAGAAAAATCTTGCGGGCGGGCCGGGATGGGTCGAGGCGCTCGGCGCGGGGCGCGGGAGCGCGCCTGGAGAGAAGAGGATGGTCTGGGACGAGCGGTCGGGTTAGGGGTGGGGCAGGTTAAGTGCGGGGCGGGTTGGCAGATTCTTCGGGGGTGGGGGGGCCAGTGAGGACCCAGGGGCCGTTTTCGGTGAGGGCGATGGTGTGTTCGAAGTGGGCGCTGGGGCGGCCGTCCTGGGTGACTTGGGTCCAGTGGTCGGCGAGGCCTTTGACTTTCTTGGCGCCCATGTTGACCATCGGCTCGACGGCGATGACGAGGCCGGCTTCCAAGCGGAAGTCGTTGTTGCGACGGAGTTGGGGGCTGAGGAAATTGGGGACTTGGGGTTCTTCGTGCATATCGCGGCCGATGCCGTGGCCGACGAAGTTTTCGACGACGCTGAAGCCGGCGTCGCGAACGAAGGTCGCCATTTCAACGGCGACCTGGCTCCAGTAGCTCTTTTTTCCGAGGAGGTCGATGGCGAGGTCGAGGGCGCCTTGGGTGACATCGAGCAGGCGCTGGAGGTCGGGGGCGATGTGGCCGACGGGGTGGGTGACGGCGGAGTCGGCGCACCAGCCGCCGACCTTGCAACCGGTGTCGATACTGACGATGTCGCCTTCCTGGAGGGGGCGGCAGCTGGGGATGCCGTGGACGACGGCCTCGTTAACGGACATGCAGCAGACGGCGGGGAAGGGGACTTTGCCTGGGACGCCCTTGAAGAGGGGCGTGGCGCGGTGGTCGGCGAAATAGTGCTCGACTGCCTGGTCGATGGCGAGCGTTGTGGCTCCGGGGGCGATCAGGGAGCGAATGAGCTCGTGGGCGCCCCAATTGATGAGGCCGGCTTTGCGCATCTGCGCCAGCTCGCGGGGGGATTTGAGGTAGGGGAGCCGCGGGACGTTGGACGCGGGCTTGTTTCTCATCGCCTTGATCTCGTATGGGGCCGATGCCGGGCAAAGTGAATGCGACAGGGTGCGGCCGAAGTGGGGAGATTGGAGCGGCTATCGGCCGCATTCGGTAAGGACAGGAAGGGTTGGGTTTTTCTGGATTGTTGCGGGAAGCGGCAGTCAGGTTTGCTGATGACAGGAGTCAGTGTTGCCGGTGACAGGAGTCAGTGTTGCTGATGACGGAGTCAGTGTTGCCAAGCGCGGTCTTCGAGACGGTCGAGGGCGGTGCGGATGCGCTCGAAGACTTCGTCGGCGGCTCCGACGCCGTCGATGGTTTCGAGCAATCCTTGTTCTTGATAATACTCCAAAAGGGGTTCGGTTTGTTCGCGGTAGGCCGCGAATCGCTGGTGGATGATTTCGGGTTCGTCGTCGGTGCGGCCGCGTCCGGCGAGTCGTTTGATGAGGACTTCTTCATCGACTTTGAGTTCGAGGACGCCGTCGAGGGGGATGCCGCGGTCGTAAAGGTAGTCGTCGAGCGCGCGGGCCTGACCGAGGGTGCGAGGAAAGCCGTCGAGCAAGCAGCCGTGCAAGCAGTCGGGTTTTTCGAGTCGTTTTCCGACCAATTCGATGATGATGGGATCGGGGGCGAGTTTTCCCTCGTTCATGTATTGTTCGGCCAGGAGTCCTTCGCGGGTACGGGCTTTGACTGCTTCTCGCAGCAGGTCACCGGTGGAGATGTGGGGTACGTTTAGGTACTTCAGCAGGCGCTGCGACTGCGTGCCTTTGCCTGCCCCCGGCGGACCGATGAAAACTACCCGCATGTCGATACCGGCTGAGTCCCGAAGGGGCCGTGTAGTGGGATGGAAAAGCCGTTGCGGGGCAGAGGGTTTGCGCGGCGCGGCGACGGGCGAGTGGGGAGAGGTATGCACATGGCTTGGACCCGGGAGGGAGTGCGTTCTTCCGCCCGCCAGGGCCGCGGCGCGGCACCTGAATGCGCGCGGCTGGCCTTTGCATTCTACGACTTCTCCAGCAGGCCGCGATAGTTGCGCATGACGAGGTGGCTGTCGATTTTTTGGACGAGGTCGAAGGCCACGCTGACTGCAATCAGGATGCCGGTGCCGCCGTAAAAGCTGGCGATCTGGGCGGGGACTCCGAGGACGGCGGAGACGATGGTGGGGATGATGGCGACGATGGCGAGGAAGCCTGCGCCGACGTAGGTGATGCGGACCATGACTTTTTCGAGATAGTCGGCGGTGCGTTTTCCGGGTCGGTAGCCGGGAATGAAGGTGCCGAAGTTTTTGAGGCTGTCGGCCATGTCGGTGGGATTGAAGGTGATGGCGGTCCAGAAGTAGCAGAAGAAATAGATCAGAGCCACGAAGAAGAGGTTGTAGGTGAAGGAGCTGCCGCGGATAAAGGAATCGGAGAGGTTGTGCCAGAAGTCGCTGCTAGGGCTGACCGAATTGGCCATCCAGCTAAAGAGCATTTGGGGGAAGAGGAGCAAGCTGCTGGCGAAGATGATGGGCATGACGCCGGCCTGGTTGACCTTGAGGGGGAGGTATTGGCGTCCGCCGCCGTAGACGCGGCGGCCGCGGACATGCTTGGCGCTTTGGGTGGGGATGCGGCGCTGGCCCTGGGTCATGAGGACGACGCCGGCGACGACCAGGACGAAGAGGACGACGAGGACGATGAGGACTTCGACGCCGCGGGAATCGCCGCGGAGTTCGAACTGGGTATTCGAGACCAGATCGCTTAAGGCGCCGGGCATGGCGGCGAGGATGTTGGCCATGATGAGCAAACTGATACCGTTGCCGATGCCGAATTCGTCGATCTGCTCGCCGAGCCACATGAGGAAGATGGTGCCGGTGGTCATGGTCATGACGGCGACGAACTGCCACCAGAAGGTGAGGTGTACGGCGAGGGTGGGGTCGGCCCCTTCGGGCAAGAGTCCGCGGTTGATGAGCTTTCCGCCATCGACGCCGGCGAGGTAGGAGACGTAGGCCCAGCTTTGGAAGAAGCAGAGGATGACGGTGGCGTAGCGGGTGTATTGGTTGATCTTTTTGCGGCCGACCTCGCCCTCTTTTTGGAGTTTTTCGAGGGGTCCCCAGAAGCTGCCGAGCAACTGGAAGATGATGGAGGCGGAGATGTAGGGCATGATGCCCAGGCCGAAAATGGTGGCCTGGTTGAGCTGGCTAGCACTGAAGACGGCGACGGTGCGGAGCAGGTCGGCAACGCCTCCTTGCTGAGCGCCGAAGGTCTTTTGCATTTCGGCCTGATCGATGATCGGGAGCGGTACCTGCCAGCCGACGCGGTAAACCGCCAGCAGGAACAAGGTGAGGAGGAGTTTTTTTCGCAACTCCGGGATGGTGAACACCACCCGAATTTTTTCCCACATGATGCGCTCCGGGTCGGAAATGGGTTGGACCTAGCCGGGCAACCGCGGAGCGGGAGACCGGCTGGGGAACCGAGAACAGGGTCGGCGGGAAGCACCGCCGGGACGGACGAACGTCGCTGTGCGCTGGCGCCAGCGTTGCGCGCGGCGGTTGGGCCACCGAGCGCGCAATCCAGCGATTCGCCCGCAGGGCTTGAGCTTACTGCTTCTGTTTGTTTTTGACTACAGGAGCCGGGCCGGGCAGGAGGACGATTTCTCCGCCGGCCTGGCGGATTTTTTCCTCGGCGGCTTTGCTGAAGCGGTGGGCGGAGACTTTGAATTTTTTGGTCAGGTCGCCCTGGGAAAGGACTTTGAGGAAATCGTAGCGGCCTTTGAGCAGGCCTCGATCGCGGAGGGCGTCGGGGGTGATTTCGGCGCCGGCGTCGAACGCTTGCTCCAATTGGGAGAGATTGATGATAGCAACGTCTCGGCCCCATTGATTGTGGAAGCCGCGTTTGGGAATGCGGCGGACGAGGGGCATGCGGCCGCCCTCAAAGATGGGGAGGCTGGTCCAGCCTGCCAACTGTCCCTGGCCTTTATGCCCGCGACCGCTGGTCTTTCCGTGACCGGAGCCGGGTCCTCGGCCGACGCGTTTGCGTTTTTTGTGGGAATGAATGCCGCGATTGGCGTCGTGCAGGTTCATGATACCCCTCCCAATTGAATTCCTCGGAGCCGCTCGATTTCTTGCTGTGGCCGCAACTGCTGGAGGCCGTCCATCGCGGCTTTGACCAGGTTGACGGGGTTGGTGGAGCCGAAGCTCTTGCTGAGTACGTCGCGGATGCCGGCGGCTTCGCAGACAGCGCGGACGGCGGCGCCGGCGATGATTCCGGTACCGGGGCTGGCAGGGATGAGGATGACGTCGGCGGAGCCGAAGTGCCCCTTGACGGTATGGGGGATGGTGCCGTCGTGGATGGGGATCTCGATCATGCTGCGGGAGGCGTCCTTAACCGCTTTTTCGACGCTGGGAGGGACTTCATTGGCTTTGCCATAGCCCCAGCCGACCTTTCCGTGGCCGTCGCCGACGACGACCATGGCGGCGAAGCTGAAGCGGCGTCCCCCTTTTACGACGGCCGCGCAACGTTTGATCTTGATGACTTTATCGACGAGTCCGCCGCGTTGTTGATCGCTCGACACGGGTTAGCTTTCTGCGAGGATATGGGTTGTTCGGCGTGAAATAGCGAGTAGGTGGAAGGGGGACCGGTGGAGGCTAAAAGCTGAGGCCGGCCTCGCGGGCCGCCTCGGCTAAGGCCGCGACGCGGCCGTGGTATTTGGCTTCGCGGCGGTCGAAGCAGACTTGCTTGACGCCTGCGGAGAGGGCGCGTTCGGCGATGGCGCGGCCGACCGCTTGGGCGGCGGACTTATTGCCGCCGTAGGAGACGGCCGAGCGGAGCTGGGGATCGACGGTGCTGGCGGAGGCCAGGGTCTTGCCCTCGTGGTCGTCGATGACCTGGGCGTACATGTGTTTGAGGGTGCGGACGATGCAGAGGCGCGGACGTTCGGGAGTGCCGCGGACGCGCTTGCCGACGCGGAAACGGCGGCGTTGGCGTTGCTGGTATTTGGCTTTTTGATGATCCATGGCCCGAGTGAAGCGGCGGAAGGAATGAAGGCGGCGGGGAAGATTTGTTCGGGGGAAAAAAATTAGGCGGCGGAATGAAGGAGCGGGAGATTACTTGGAAACGGCCTTGCCCGCTTTGCGTCGGACCTGCTCGCCTTCGTAGCGGATGCCCTTGCCTTTGTAGGGTTCGGGCTTGCGGACGCCACGGACTTCGGCGGCGAACTGGCCGACGGCCTGCTTATCGACTCCCTTGATGACGATATGGGTTTGATCGGGGCAGGTGACTTTGACCGCGGGGGGGATGGTAAGGTGGACTTCGTTGGCGAAGCCGACGCGGAGCTGGAGCTTGTCCTTCTGGACGGCGGCGAGGTAGCCGACGCCGACGATTTCGAGTTTTTTCTCGAAGCCCTGGGTGACGCCGACGATCATATTGCGAATCAAGGCGCGGGTGAGGCCGTGGAGGGCGCGGTGCTGGCGGGTTTCTCCGCGGCGGGCGACGAGGAGTTGCTTGGCGGGTTCATCGAAGCGGACCTCGATCGCTGGGAGGAAGGTCTGCTGCAACTTTCCCAAGGGGCCTTCGACGGAGACGGTGGCGTCGTCGATGGCGACTTTTACGCCGGCGGGGACACCGACGGGGACTTTTCCAATGCGGGACATAAACGATTCTCGATACTCTAAAAACCTAGATTCTGGACGGATCTAGCGGCGTTCCGGCGGGGGTCATTACCACAACTCACAGAGGACTTCGCCTCCTAGTTTGCGCTGGCGGGCCTCGCGATCGCTGATGACGCCGTGGCTGGTGCTGAGGATGGAAATTCCGAGGCCGTTCAAGATCGGCTTGAGCCGTTCGGCCTTGGAATAGACGCGGCGGCCCGGTTTGCTGACGCGCTTGAGGTGGCGGATTACGCGTTCGCCGTTGGGGCCGTATTTCAGTTCGATGCGCAATTGATTGCTGGGCTGGGATTGGACTTCGGCCCAGTCCCAGATGTAGCCTTCGCGCTTAAGGACTTCGGCGAGTCCGCGCTTGACTTTGGATAGGGGCATTTCAACGGTGGGGCGCTCGATGCGCACCGCGTTGCGAATGCGGGTCAACATATCGGCGATCGGGTCGGTCATCATGTTTGGTTGGGTCCCCTTACCAGCTTGCTTTACGCACGCCTGGGATGAGTCCTTGGTCGGCAGCTTTACGGAAGCAAATGCGGCACAGGCCGAACTTGCGGTAGACGGCGCGGGGTCGGCCGCAGCTCAGGCACCGCCGGTTGAGGCGGGTCGAGAACTTGGGCTTTTTCTGCGACATAGCGATTTTGGATTTGCTTGCCATGCGGCGATCCTAGCGGTGGACGAGCTGAACGGTGAAGGTTTTTCGCGGAAGGTTCTGGCGGATGCTATTAGGATGGACGGGTATTGGGGTCAGGCGGCGCCTTTGGCTCCCTTGCCTTCGTCGGCCTTGAACGGGAGACCGAGACCGCGGAGCAAGTCGCGGGCTTCCTCGTCTTTGGAAGCGGAGGTAACGATGCAGACGTTCATGCCTTGAGGGCGGAGGAACTTGTCGGGGTTGAGCTCGGGGAAGACGAGTTGCTCGGAAAGACCGAGGCTGTAGTTTCCGTGGCCATCGAAGGCCTTGGGGCTCAAGCCGCGGAAGTCGCGGACGCGGGGGAGGGCGAGGCTGATGAGCCGATCGAGGAACTCGTACATTCGCGCGCCGCGGAGTGTGACTTTGCAGCCGATGGGGAGGTTTTCCCGCAGCTTGAAGCCGGCGATGGCGTGGCGGCTCTTGGTGATCAGGGGCTTTTGGCCGGCGATCTGGGTGAGGGCGGCGACGGCGTCTTCAATGTGCTTCTTTTCGACGGTGGCGCTGCCGACGCCCATGTTGATGACCACCTTGACCACCTTCGGAAGCGACATGGGGTTGGTGCGGCCGAACTTTTCGGACAGGTGGGGGCGGACCTCGTTGCGGTAACGCTCGAGGAGGCGGGGAGTCGGCGGCGGACCTGCCTGGGCGGCGGTCGTGTCGGCGGCTTTGGATTTCTTGGCCATGGCAAGTGGATTGTCGCTGGGCGAAGGGGAGGTCCGTTCGCGGGATACCGGATTGGCTGGTTGGGGGTTATTCGCTGACAGCAGGCGGGCTGAGGTCAGCGGTTGGGGTATTTTCGGGGTATTTAACGCGGTTGATCGAGTGGACTAGTGAATCGGATCAAGATTTAGCGGATTTGGGCTTAGCTGAGTTGGACTTGGCGGTGCTGGATTGGGTGTAGCGGGGATTGGCCGGCGAAAGCTGGCCGATCTCGGCGGAGCACTTTTTGCAGAAGCGATGCTTGCTACCGTCGGCGCGGAAACGGACGCCGGTGCGGGTGGGCTGGCCGCAGGTGGGGCAGACCAAAAGGACATTGGAGATCGAAATCGGGAGATCCTTGCGGAGGCGGCCGCCGCGGGGGTTCTTTTGGCTGCGGCGCATGTGCTTGAGGACGCTGTTGACCCCCTCGACCAGAACCTTGCCTGCGGCGCGGTCCAAGTGCAAGACCTTGGAGCGGGACTTGCGATCCTTACCGGAGGTGACTTCGACCATGTCGTCGACACGAATATGCATATACCGATTCCGCTGACAGGCTGTTCGCTGGGGAGGTGTGTTTTAGCAGGTTTTTGGCGATGAAGTACCGAGGGGGACTCGCGGGTTGGGTCAGACGACTTCGCTGGCGAGGCTGACGATTTTCATGAAGTTGCGTTCGCGGAGTTCGCGGGCGACGGCGCCGAAGATGCGAGTGCCGCGGGGATTTTTTTCATTATCGATGAGGACGACGGCGTTGTTGTCGAAGCGGACGTAGCTGCCGTCGACGCGGCGGGTCGGTTTTTTGCAGCGGACGATCACGCACTTGACGACCGCCTTTTTCTTGACTTCGCTGCCGGGGATGACCGTCTTGACGGAGCAGACGATGATGTCTCCGAGTCCGGCCGTGCGCTTCTTGCTGCCGCCGAGCACCTTGAAGCACATGACTTCCTTGGCGCCGGTGTTGTCGGCCACGGCGAGCCGGGTTTGCATTTGAATCATGATTCCAGTCCTGTCTACGCTTTTTTGGGCCGCCTGGCGGGGCCGCTTCGTGTTCGACCGCTGAGGTTTGTTCGTCAGGTTCCCGCCGCCGTGGCCGTCTGCTTGGGGCAGGAGGCTGCTGGCGGGGAGTTGCTAGGCGCCAGCGCCCTCTTCGAGTTCGGCTTTTTCACCGCCTTTTGTCTCAGCTTTTTCACTAGCGCGGGCCGCGGCGCGCATGGCGGCGATGTCGACCGCGCGGCTGCGGGCCACGACGCGGACGAGTTCCCAGCGCTTGGAGCGCGAGCGGGGGGGGCACTCGCGGATTTCGACCGTGTCGCCCTGGTGGGACTCGTTGTTCTCGTCGTGGACGTGGCAGACGGTTTTGCGATGGAGGATCTTGCCGTATTTGGGATGTCGGACCTGGCGGGGGATTTCCACCCGCCGGGTTTTCGCGGACTTGTCGCTCATGACGACGCCAACTTCTACGCGCTTGGGCATGACCGTTTATCCAGTGCTGAACTTATCGAATGCTGTGTTTATTGGTTTTGGCCGAACCAGGGTTGGCGAAGGAGCCGAGATTCGGTTGGCTAATTGCCGACGGGCTGAGCGGCGCGTTCGTTGAGGATGGTTTGGCAACGGGCGATCAGGCGGCGGTGCTTGCGCAGTTCGCTAGGAGCATCGAGCCGTTCGGTCTGTGCCTGGAGCCTTAGGCGGAACAGGTTTTCGGCGGCTTCCTTCCAGGTGAGCCGCAACTGCTCGTCGCTCATGTCGCGTAATTCGGAGGCTTTGCTCATAGGGGCTGGCGGTCGCGGCCTGTCTGTGCAGGTCAGCGGCTATGGTATGGGTTGCGTGTTGGGCCATCGGGGGATGGCGGTCAGTTTGGCCATCGGGGGATGGCGGTGGTTTATTAGGCGCCGCGGCGGCGGAGGAAGCGGACGCGGACGGGCATTTTGTGGGCGAGGCGTGCGAAGCAGAGGCGGGCGGCCTCTTCGCTGACGCCACCGATCTCGTACAGCACCGTGCCTGGCTTGATGACGGCGGCCCAAAATTCCGGCTCACCTTTCCCCTTACCCATGCGGGTTTCGAGGGGGATGGAGGTGACGGACTTGTGGGGGAACACGCGCACGTACAAGCGGCCTTCGCTGCGCAAGTACTGGGATGCGGCGATACGCCCGGCCTCGATGGTCGCGGCGCTCAGCCAGCCTCCCTGGGTCGCTTGCAAGGCGAAATCGCCAAATACCACGCGGTTGCCGCGGGTGGCTTCACCTCTTATACGTCCTCTTTGGCTTTTTCGGTGCTTGACCCTCTTGGGCATCAGCGCCATTGTTTGCGTCCTCGTACATACCTTGGTTGATCCAGACTTGAACTCCGATGTTGCCTTGGGCGGTGGCGGCCTCGGTGAAGCCGTAATCGATTTTTGCCCGCAACGTGGACAGCGGCATGGAGCCGGTGATCGACTTTTCGCGGCGGGCCATTTCGGCGCCGCCGAGCCGGCCGGCCAATTGGATTTTGATCCCCTTGGCGCCGGCTTCCATGCTGGTTTCAGTGGCGCGTTTCATGGTGCGGCGAAAGCTGGCGCGTTTGGCCAGTTGTTCGGCAATGTCTTCGGCGACCAGTTGGGCAAAAATTTCTGGGCGGGTGATTTCTTCGATTTTGATATTGATGCGGCGGCCCAGCAGGCCTTGCAGTTCTTCTTGAAGCCGTTCGACCTCCTGGCCTTTGCGGCCGATGATGATGCCTGGGCGGGCGGCATGGAGGACGACCTTGACTTCGTCGCGGGTGCGTTCAATTTCGATTTTGGGGATGCCTGCGAATTTGAACTTTTCCTTGATGAATTTGCGCAGTTTCTTGTCTTCGGCGAGGAGTTCCTTGAACTCTTGCTTGGAGGCGTACCAGCGGCTTTTCCAGCCTTCCATGACGCCGACGCGAAAGCCGATTGGATTAACTTTTTGACCCATGCGAGTTTCCTGGGCGGTATACCTGAGGGCAGTGTTTTTTTTGGCGTTTTTGGGGCCGCGTTGATTAAATCGGTGCGAGATCGCCGGGCGATTGCGGGGGGGGAAGCTAAATTTCGTCCAAAGCGACGTGGATATGGGACATGCGTTTTTTGATCATGAAGGCCATGCCGCGGGCGCGGGGGCGGACGCGTTTGAACATGGGTCCCCCGTCGACGCGGGCGTCGACGACGACGAGGCCTTCGGCGTTGGCGACGCGGCGGGCTTCGGCGTTTCCGAGGGCGCTTTTGAGGACTTTTTCCAGGAGGCGGGCGCCGCGCTGGGGCTGGTATTTGAGGATATCCAAGGCCTCGTCGGCGAACTTGCCGCGGATCAGGTCCGCGATGGGGCGGACCTTGCGGGCGCTGATGCGGGCGAAACGATGGGTGGCCTCGAAAGGCATGGTTCGGTTCCTGGTACTATTAAGTGTCGTGCAACGGCCGGGGGCTGGTAATCACGTGTGTTGGAGACAATTTGTTGGCTCCGATTACTTTTTGCCTCCCTTGCCGCCGTGTCCACGGAAGGTGCGGGTGGGGGCGAACTCGCCCAGTTTGTGTCCGACCATGTCCTCGGTGACGAAGACTTTGAGGTGCAGCTTGCCGTTATGGACCATGAAGGTGTGGCCGACGAATTCGGGGATGATGGTGCAGGCGCGGGCCCAGGTCTTGATGGGTTCCTTGGTGTTGGCGGCGGTCTGCTGTTCGACTTTCTTGTAGACCTTGGGGTCGACAAAGGGTCCCTTTTTCAACGATCGGCTCATGCGATTCTCCGCGCTTCGGCAGTAGCTGTGGCTGTGGCGTTGACTGAAGCGTTGAATGTCGGCGCTTCGGCCGGAGCTCTGGCTGGTGAGTGGGGGGCAGTATTAAAGGAGTTTTAGTTGGCCGTAGCGGCGGGAGCGGCGACGGCGGACGATGGAGGCATTGGAGGGCTTGCGGCGCTTGCGGGTGGCGCCTCCCTTAGCGCTTTTGCCGGAGGGGCTGACGGGGTGGCGTCCGCCTTTGGTGCGTCCTTCGCCACCGCCGTGGGGATGGTCGATGGGGTTCATGGCCGTGCCGCGGACGTGGGGGCGCCAGCCCTTCCAGCGGTTGCGGCCGGCCTTGCCGAGGACGATGTTCATGTGGTCGGGATTGCTGATCGAGCCGATGGTGGCGCGGCAGGCGCTGGGGACGCGGCGGATTTCGCCGCTGGGGAGGGTGATCTGGGCCCAGTCGGCTTCGCGAGCGACCAAGGTGGCGCTGGATCCGGCGGATCGGCAGAGGCGGCCACCGCGACCGGGCTGCAATTCGATGTTGTGGATGACCATGCCGAGCGGGACGTTGCGGAGGGGCATGCAGTTGCCGACGGACGGGGGGGCGTCGGGTCCGTTCATCAGTTCGGCGCCCGCTTGGAGTCCGTCGGGGGCGAGGATGTAGCCTTTTTCGCCATCGGCGTAGTGCAACAGGGCGATGCGGGCACTGCGGTTGGGGTCGTACTGGATGGAATGGACCTTGGCGGGGACTCCGTCCTTGGCGCGGCGGAAGTCAACGAGGCGGTAGGCGCGTTTGTGTCCGCCGCCGCGATGGCGGGCGGTGATCACACCCTGGTTATTGCGGCCCCCCTTCATTTTCTTGGGGACGAGGAGCGATTTTTCGCGTTTGGCGCCGGGGGTGAGCTCGGCGAAATCGCTGACACTGGCGCCGCGGCGGCCGGGCGTTGTCGGATTGTAGCGGCGGATACCCATAAGTGGTGCGGAGAGCTGAGTGGATCGTGGAGTGTCGGTCGGCGGTCGTTGGTTCGAGCACGCCCACCGCGGCTGGAATTGGCGGGGCGGAGGCTGTTTTGGATGTTAGAAGAAGTCGATACGGTGTTCGCTGCTCAATTTGACGATGGCTTTTTTCCAATCTCCGGTGCGACCGGAGCGGAAGCGGCTGCGTCGGGGCTTGCCTTTGCGATTCTGGATGTAGACCTTTTCGACTTTGACATTGAAGAGGTCTTCGACGGCGCGGCGGACGTCGTATTTGTTGGCGAGGGTGCTAACTTCGAAGGCGTAGGCGTTGACGCGATTGGCGCGGTGCATGCCCTTCTCGGTGACGAGAGGTCGCAGCACGATCTGGTGCGGCGCAAGCAATTCCGGCGGATCGGAAGGAGCGGCGGAAGGTTCGGCGGAATCGGTCGACATGGGGTATTTCCCGGCACGCGCTTGTGGGCGAAGGATGGAACGGGGGTAAGTTGCTATTCGGAGTCGGATTTCGAGGGCCGTTGTTCGGCGGCGGATTTGAGCGCGTCCAGCCCGGCTTTGGTAATCAACAACCGCTTGGGGAGGAGCACCTTGTAGGCATTCAGTTCATGGATGGGGGAAATACTCACGCGGTCAATGTTGCGACCGGAGAGGTAGACGTTTGGCTCGGCGCCGGCGGTGGCGACCAAGAGGCTTTTGCCTGCGAGTCCAAGGGCCTG
>JALHPA010000010.1 GCA_022842745.1 Pirellulales bacterium | reverse complement strand
GGAAATATGCACCAGCCCCTCAATGCCAGGTTCGACGCGCACAAACGCGCCGAAGTCCATGATCTTGGCCACCTCGCCAGAGACCGTCGCAGTCACCGGATACCGCACGGCCGCGGTCTTCCAAGGATTTTCGAACTGATCCCGGTAAGACAGGCTGATCTTTCCCGTCGCAGGATCGATCTTCTGGATTTTGACTTTAATCTGCTGCCCGACCTGCAGGACCTCGCTGGGGTGTTTGACCCGCTGCCAACTCAACTGGCTGACATGCAGCATTCCGTCGACGCCCCCCAGATCGACGAACGCGCCAAAATCCCGCAGGCTGCGCACGACTCCCTCTCGTTCCTGGCCTTCGGCCAGTTCAGCGATTAGTTTTTCCTTCGCTTCCGCCTGCTCCCGTTCCAGGACGGCGCGGCGGCTAAGGACAAGATTGCGTTTATCCGGATTGGCTTCGGTGATGATGCAGTTGAATCGCTGGCCGACGAACTGCGATAAATCCTCTACTCGATAAAGGGACGCCTGGCTGGCGGGAATGAAGCCGCGAAGATTGCTGACATCGCATTCCAAGCCACCCTTGTTGTGTCCCGTCACGCGGGCCTCAACCGTCATCCCTTCAGCCACGGACGACCAGTCCCCGACCGCCGCCGCGGCAGAAGGCAAAGAGAGTTCGTACAGTCCATCTTCCTGGTTGTAGCGAACGACCGAAACATCGAGCAGCGCCCCCGTGGCGGGAGGTTCGGCGAACTGCATGACCGGAAGCGCCCCTTGAGCCAGTCCGGCCAGTTCCACAAACACGTTGTCGCGATACACACGCAGGACGCGCGCTTTGTGGCGGGAATCGGATTCCAAGAGAGCGCCCGCATGCTTGCCACGCTGATCCTGGTTCAGCACCTCTTCCAGCGACAGGTCGCCCAACGATTCCGCCAACTCGCGCTCGAGATCCTCGGAGAGGGCATTCCGGAGATTCGGCGGCTCGATCTTGGGGCCGGTGGGAGGGTACGACTCCCGCTTCGGGGCGTTGGAGGAGGCCAATGGAGCAGGCCGAGGACGCAAATCGGCGGCCAAGTCCGGGGACGGATTTGCCCTCGCTGGCGCTTCCTCGGCTGACGTCGCGACCGGTAGAGACGCCGAATCGGGAATTGGCGGAGCAGGAGCGGTGGCGGATCCGTCGAGCGGGGCGGGCGCAGTTCCGTGAAGTGGAGTCTGTTCCCGCGCCGCGGGCGGCGGAAGGGAAACCGTACCGCCAAGCGGCGTCGGAGGGGGTGTGCTAAACCGGGTTTGAGTCCGAGGAGGCAGCTTAGGAGGAGCGATGCCGGGTCGCTGGGTGCCGATCTTGATTCGCCGGCGTTGGGCTTCGTCTCCTTGTGAACTGGGAGAGGTGACGTTGGACGGGTCGCCGGCGGCAGAATGCTGAACGGGTTGTTCCGGGGCGGAAGAAACGGTCGTAAGCTGCCTGGCTGGAAGCTGTGCGGCGTCCTGCGGATCGGTCGGCATGAATTCCTCAAAATAACTCGGCAAACAAAGGTCGTTGGGTACAAGCGGCGGACGAGACGCCCGCTCCCACCGCATGGCATTCACCGGCCGTTCAAGTTACTCCACTTGTCCTTGCGGCGATAGTCTGGCGGAGCGCAAAACGGTGCGCTCCGCCAAACCGACGTTGCCATTCAATCACGCGGTGAATTCGCGGCTGGTCACGATTCCTGGTTGCGGAACCGGGTATTTTCCAGCTCCATCGGGCATCAATGGCGACGGTCCATCCATCGTCAACTTGTCGACGGTGGGGCCCAGTTCATGGTCGTGGTTGAGCATTTCGTCGAATTTGACGACCTGGCCAGTGTGACAGGCCATTCGTCCCATGGCGGTGACCAGGCTCGCCTCAGCGCCGCGCTTCACTTCGTTATAGGGCGTATCGTTGCGCACCGCGGAGACCAAATCGTCCCATTCGACCTGGTATGGATTGTGCTCTGGGCGTTCGGGTCCAAACTGCCAGGCGATCTTGTCTCGTGACATTTTTTGCCCGTTGTAGATCTTGGCGCGGGACGGCCAGTGACCGGACGTCGATACCACCGCGGCGCCTTTGGTGCCGTGAGCAAAACTGGCAAATTCCTGGTAACAGCCGGTCATGCAGCGGCCTTCCAGCATCAGTTTTGTGCCGTCGGCGAAGGTGTATTCCGTGGTGTAGGTGTCGAAATTCTGGTCGATATAATCGCCGCGGTAATGGCGTCCGCCGAAGCCCAGGGCCTGCACTGGCCAGGCATCCTTCATCCAACAGCACTCGTCAATATTGTGGATCAGGAAGTCGCTAAAGGCGCCCCCACTCAGCCACAGGAACGAATGGAAATTGCGAATCTGGTAGGCCAGGTCGTTCATGTCCTCCGCTTTGCGGCCGGTAAAGCTTTCGTTGGGGCCCTTCGGTTTGAGCGGCGTAAACGCGCTGGCCGTGGGGCCGGCGATACGATAGGCCCGCAGTAAGAGAAGGTCCCCCATTTCTCCGTCGGCAATCCGCTTGCGCAATTCACCGCGGGCAGGGCAATGGCGGCACATCAGGCCAACGCCAACCTTGAGGTTCTTCTTGACCGATTCTTCCCCAAGCTTGAGCATCCGCCGAGTGCTCGGCCCATCGACGGTAACGGGCTTTTCCATGAAGACATTCAAGCCCTTCTCGATTGCGTAAGCGAACTGCACCCAGCGAAACGCTGGTGGAGTGGCAAGAATGGCAATGTCGCCGGGGTTGAGGCAATCCATCGCCTTTTTGTAGGAATCAAAGCCGAGAAAGCGCCGATCTTCGGGCACGTCGACCTGTTGGTCCTTTTGCGATTTCAAGGCGGAGTGGCTGATTTGGAGCCGATCCTCGAAGACATCGGCCATCGCGACCAACTTGATCGGGCCACTCTTGGTGGACAGAGCGTCGGAAGCGGCGCCGGAACCGCGCCCTCCGCAGCCGACGAGCGCCACCTGAATCGTGTTGTTTTCGGCGGCGAATACTCGAGGGATGGCTACGCCGGAGAGCGCTGAAGCAGCGGCTGCCAGTCCGGTGGTCTTGAGCAGGTGGCGGCGGGAAAGGCCATGGGCCGTGGAACCGCGCGATTCAATGGATTGTTCGCTCACCTTGAGTTCTCCCTATCATGTATGGAAGTCGATCTTTTGGCCGGGGCAACACCCATTCGCTCCGAACCACCAACCTGGACGTAGACAACGGCCCCAGACCCTCCGATTCCGCCTATCAATTTAGTTGATGGCGGTGCGATACGCAAAACGCCGCGCGGGGCGATTCTCATTTTGTTTTGAAAACTCCGGCAAATTTTGTCTCTCGGTCTACCAGCGTCCGCCGTCCGGGTCGACTTGCAGCGGCACGCGGAGGCTTGCGGCGGTTGGCCGCGGGGCGCCAGGTCTGTTAAAATTCGCCCAACCCGCTTGAGCGACGCCGTACAGGCCTTCCATTAACCGGAGAACTCCGTGGTCCTCACACCAAGCACCATGCTCCCCTTGGGCACGCAAGCCCCGCCGTTTTCGCTGCCGAATGTCGACGGTTCGACCGTAAGTCTGGAGCAGTTCCCCGGCGCACCTGCGCTGCTGGTAATTTTCATGTGCAATCACTGCCCGTACGTCAAGCACGTGGCGGCCGAACTGGCGCGCTTCGCGAGGGAATACCAAGCGCGGGGCGCCGCAGTCGTCGGGATCAGTTCGAACGATGTATCGACCCATCCCGCGGACTCTCCGGAACAGATGGTGCATGAGGTCGACGATCGCGGATACACCTTCCCTTATTTGTACGACGAGACGCAGGAAGTCGCCAAGGCCTACCGCGCCGCATGCACCCCGGATTTCTACGTGTTCGATCAGCAACAAAAACTGGTCTATCGCGGTCAATTCGACGGGAGTCGACCCAATTCTGGCGTTCCGGTCACAGGTCACGACTTACGCCGGGCCATGGATGCGGTTCTGGCCGGCAGTCCGGTGTTTGCGGATCAAAAGCCGAGCATTGGTTGCAACATCAAATGGCGGAAAGGGGCCGAGCCGGATTACTTTGGATAGTGGCAAGCGCCGCCGAGCGGTGTTCCCACCCGCTCGACCGTCGGCGCGGTATCGCCTCAGCCATCCAAATGGAGCATGAGAACGGCTACGTCCGCCGGCGTGATGCCGCTGATGCGGCCTGCCTGCGCAAGGGTAAGCGGCCGCACCCGGGAGAGCTTCTCGCGGGCTTCTGCCCGTAAGTGACCAAGACGGGAGAAGTCGAAGGTCGCGGGAATTCGTCGGTCGGCAAACCGACGCTGGCGCTCAACATCGAGTTCCTGGCGGGCGACGTATCCGGCGTACTTGGTATCGTACTCAATCTGGCAAGCCACTTCTTTTGAGACTGTGCGAAGCGCCGGAACCTCATTCGCCAAGTCATCCCAGCAAATCTCCGTGCGCTGCAAACGCCGTTGCAAGGAAATGTCGCCATGGCGCGTCGTGCGGAGGAATTCCGTCACGCGGTCAATTTGTTCGATTTTGCTTTGAAAGCGCGACCAACGTTTCTCGTCAACGAGCCCTATTTTCCGGCCCAAGGGCGTCAGACGGCGATCGGCGTTGTCCTGTCGCAACGAAAGACGGAACTCCGCCCGGCTGGTGAACATGCGGTACGGTTCATCCACGCCCCGAGTTACCAAATCATCGATCAGCACGCCAATGTACGCCTGCTCGCGTCCGAGAACCAACGGCTCGTCTCCGCGACGATGGAGCGCCGCATTCAATCCGGCGATCAGACCCTGTGCGGCGGCCTCTTCGTAGCCGGTGGTTCCGTTGATCTGGCCGGCGAAGTACAGGCCCGCTACGCCTTTCGATTCCAAGGTGGGCCAAAGCTGCTGCGGAGGAGCATAGTCGTACTCCACCGCGTAACCATAACGCATGATCTCCGCCCGCTCGAGCCCGGGAATGAGTCGCAGCATCCCGTCCTGAACATCCCGGGGAAGGCTGGTCGAGATGCCGTTGACGTAGACCTCATGCGTGTTGCGACCTTCCGGTTCCAGGAAGAGCTGGTGCCGATCTTTGTCCGCAAAGCGAACAACCTTGTCTTCGATGGACGGGCAGTACCGCGGTCCTCGGGACTGTATCTGACCGCTGTACATCGGGGCGCGATGCAAATTGGCACGAATCAAATCATGAACCGCGGGAGTGGTGTAGGTGATCCAACAGGGAAGCTGCGGAGCCGGCAAAACATCAGACAGGAAGGAAAACGGCTGCGGTTCGTCGTCTCCAGGCTGGATCTCCGTCTTTGAATAATCGATGGTGCGACCGTTCAGTCGTGCTGGGGTTCCAGTCTTAAATCGAGCCAACTCAAGTCCCAGCCTAAGCAAAGCTGCCGAGATGCCGGCCGTGGTTCCATCGCCGGCGCGACCGCCGGCAGTTTTACTTTCTCCTGTATGCATGATGGCCTGGAGAAACGTACCGGTGGTCAGGATGACGGCCCGGGCCCGATACATGGCGTCGCCTCGGACGCGGACGCCGGCGATCCGGAGACGGTCGGGGGCCGACTCGACGAGCAAGTCCTCGACGGACTCTTGCCGGAGCGTAAGGTTGGACTGCTCTTCAACCAGGCGTTTGACCTCGAACTGATAGGCCTTTTTGTCAGCCTGGGCCCGGGGGCTATGCATGGCCGGTCCCTTGCGGCGGTTGAGCAAGCGAAACTGGATGCCGGTCGCATCGATCGCCTGCCCCATGACTCCGCCGAGCGCATCAATCTCGCGCACGATTTGCCCCTTTGCGACGCCGCCGATGGCAGGATTGCAACTCATCTGGGCCACGGTGTCGCAATTCGCGGTCAGCAACGCAGTCCGCGCTCCGAGTCGAGCCGCTGCAACCGCCGCTTCGACACCGGCGTGACCGGCCCCAATTACCAGAATGTCGAAGTCGTAATGGGATTTCATGTGAGCGCCGAAACCATACCCAGGAGGCGAGCTTTCTCCAAATCTGCCCAAAGAAAGCGGCGCCGAATCAATTGCTCGCTGAGGTGGGAGGCTTGATCCCAATGACCAACTTCTGGCCAGCGACGAGATCTCCTGAGACAAGCTCCGTGTACTGGCTGTCACTGAGCCCGGTGTACACCTCGACCGCGGATAGTCGATCGCCGTCCAGTTTCCACACGTGCCGGCGATTGCGATTGCGAGCGGCGGCGGCCTTCTCGGTGGCGCTTTGCCGGTCGGCTGCGGTATCCGTTGCCGCTGTGGGTAAGGCGTCCTCGATACCCTCCAAAAGATCTCGGTATCGTTCGTGAACTTGTTCCGGTTTGGGATAGAAACGCAGCGCCGCGTTGGGGACTTTGATGACGTTGGGGTGCCGCTCGATTTGAAATGACAAGCTGGCCGTCATTCCTGGCAGCAGCTTCAATTCCGGATTGCTGGCCCCAACGACGACGGTGTAGGTGACCACGTTGTTGGTCGTCGTGGGGTTGAGGCGGATCTGGAAGATCGTGCCCGTGAATAGATCGTCGGGATAGGCGTCCACGGTGAACGCGACCGGCTCGTTCCGGTCCTTGGCGCGGCGAATTTGTCCGATGTCGGCTTCGTCAACGGACGCATATACATAGACTTTTTCCCGCAGATTTGGCGCAACCACAAACAAGACCGGCGTCTGGAAGGCGGCGGCCACCGTCTGGCCTGGATCGATTTTTCGGTCGATGATCAATCCATCCACCGGCGAGGTGATAACCGTGTAATCCAGATTGGCACGCGACAGCTTGAGAGCGGCGTCAGCCTGCTTGATGGCCGCTTGCGCTAGCTCCGCTTGGGCTTCGAGCGATTTTCGTTCGGCCGCAAACTTGTCCATTTCCGCGTCGGAGATGTATGAGACCTTTTTCGCGCGAAGCTTCACGGCTCGATCGTTGTTGTTTTTTGCTTGTTCGAGCAGAGCCTCGACTCGGACAACTTCAGCCTTGGCGTGGGCAAGCGAGGCTTCGTCGCGGGCGACGTGGGCCTCGTAAATCCGGGGATCGATTTCGGCGATTACCTGCCCTGCTTTAACCTCGGTGTTGAAATCCACCTTTGAGCGCAGGATGGGTCCGGATACGAATGCCCCAACTTGCACGCTTTGGACCGGTTGCACCGTGCCGGTGGAATTGACCACCGATACGATCTCTCCCCGGGTCGTTTCCGCCTGTCGGTACAGGCTGGCGGGATCTTTCTTGAAGAAGGGCCAGCCACGACTAAAACCAAACGCCGCCGCTCCCATAACCAGCAGCAGACCTAATAACAGCCACTTCTTCACAACAGGCACCCAGTGCGATCAAGAATCCCTGGCCAGAGCGCCGAGCGATCTGAAAAGGGCGGCTAGAGCGAATCGTACTACTTTAGTATGACAGACGAGCGGCCGGAGAGAAGGGCGGGCCCGCGCCGGCCCTGTCCTTTCGATTCGGCCACTTCCGGCCTGAAGCCACAAGCCCGCCGGCCTCTTGGGAGTTCGACTGGGAGGTCCTACGGTTTCTCCTGGTCGGCGCACACGCACACAAACTGGTTGCAGCCGGGGCAACCTGAACCATATTTGCGCGCGACGGCCTCCGTGAGGTCGATTCCGACAACGTTGGCCATCGTGGTGAGCCAGGCCAATACATCGGCGAACTCTCCCAGACGCTCCTCCTGGCTGCCATTGCGAAGCGCCGATGCCAGTTCTCCGACCTCCTCCATGAACCACATAAAAGTGCCATCGACGCCCCGAGCAAGGTCCTTTTCCAAATACATACGACGGATCAGTTCCTGAAAGCCGCTGATGGGAATCGGCCGGGGATCGGAATCGTTGGAGTGTGTGGCGCCGTCAGCCAGTGGGACCATTGTGGTTGAGCCCTAGGGGGTCATGGTTTCAGTGTTTTGAGCGATTCTCGCGCGCGAGCGTGCGTCGGCTCGAGTCGCAACAAATCCTTTAATTCGGCGGCGGCCCTGGTATTTTCCCCCGCTGCCATCAGAGTCCGAGCCAATTCCCTCCGTACGTCTGGGTCCTTGTCGTCGAGCAATTTGGCGTACTGCCAGGCGGAGATGGCCGGAGTGAATTCCTGGCGAGCGAAGTGAGCGACAGCCGCCAAGCGGTGCATTTCCGCGTCCCGTGGATCGATTCGCAGCGACTCGGTGGCCCAGCGGATGGATTCGGCGTAGTCCTGCCGCCGGCCGGCAATCTGCGCTAACTTTCGCCGTACCGCGAGATCATCCCCATCGATTGCGGCGAGTTGACTCAATACAGCAGACAGCTTGACCTCTTCCCCGCTCAATAGGTAGGTGCGTGCCAACGACTGGTTCCAGGACGGATCGTGCGGGAAATGCTCCGCACCCAGTTCATAGAGGGCCATCGCTTCCGCATAGTTTTTGGCCTTCAGTTGTAGTCCCGCCAGCAGGGCCAAATGCTCGGCTAGAGGTTTGTCGCGGGAGAGCGATTGTTCGAGCAACGAAACCGCCTTGTCCATTTTTCCAGCCCGCAGCGCAAGACGGGCCTGAACGACCCGGGCAAGCGGATGCCGTGGGGATACCGACTCGGCTCGGAGGGCCATTTGCTCCGCGCGATCCCAGCGCTCCAACCGCAGCAGCGCGATCGCGAACTTAGCCAAAGTGTCTGAGTCATCCGGCCGGCGCGAGGAATCCGCTTCCAAGCTGGCCAAAGATACTTGCTTGGACGGAGCCGGCAGCGAGTCGACCACCGTTGAGACGTATTCACGGTAGCCGCGTTCAAACTCGGCCACATCGACCTTGAATACCTGCTCGATCGCTTGACCAACGGAGAGCCTTTCCGCGAAAGCGGCCAGCAAGGCCCTCAGTTTGTCCTCTCCAAATCGGATCGCGACGTATTCGGCGTACAACTCAGCCTGACAATAGGCCAAATTCCAGTCCATACCGCTTTTGGGTCTGGCAAAGCCGCTATTGATCGACTTCAAGTCGAAGAGGCTGCGATTGGCCGACCGTTCGACCAACAATTCATCCCACATTTTCGGCCTTGGGAGTCGTTCTAAACGAACCGCCAGAGCCTCGGTGAACCAATGTGGAATGTTAAAATCGGTTTGCTGCAGATTGACGACGTGAACAAATTCGTGCCTGAGCACGCGGGCCCAATTGAATGGACGGGGGGAATCGTTGGGGGATTGCATGGCCACGATCTTGCCGGCGCAAGCGCCGACGGTGCCCACATGCGGCAAACCGACCATGCGCGCGCTGAACCAGCCATGTCCACTGGTGTTGCGGGCGCGGGAAAAAATCTCAATCAGCGTTTTCTCGCGCGGCTCGTACCCCAGTTCTCGGCAAACCTCCGGGTAGACCTCTTGTTCGAGATATGCCGCCGCCAGTCGGGCCAGTGTTTCATCCTGGGCACGATCGAATCGCAGCCGAAAATGCGGGGTTTCCAAACTTGCATAGTTGGACAGCACTTGCAACACATCCAAAGTGTTGCTCACTCGGACGTTGAACGGATCGCCGGCGAAGGACGCGCGCAGTGCCTGACTGGCGGTCTCCTCGTCCCCCAGCCGCATGAGCGTCAGACCCAATTTTCCCTGAGTCGCGGCAAGCTGAGGCAGACATTCGATAGCGCGGCGATAATAGCCCGCCGCTTGAGGATACTTCCGCAGCAGGTCCAGAGCGTCTCCCAGCGCCGCGAAAAACTCCCCACTCTGAGGATTCCGTTCGAGCACCTCCGCGGTCAGTTGCGCCAATCGCTGAGGGGAAGTGTCGCTTTTCGCGTCCCCGTCGAGCGCCAAAAAACACGCAGCCAACCGCCCGAGCGTCGGTTCCGATCGAGGGTCTCGCTTCCGTGCTAGCTCAAGCCACTCCATTGCCTTGGGGATATCGCTTTGGACCAGACAAAGATCAGCCTGTAATTGAAGCGAGGAGACATCGGCCGGGGCGATTTGCAAGGCGCGGTCGAGGCGCCGCTGTGCCAGCGGCAGGTCGAAGTTTTGTAGCGCCAATTCGGCCAACGCGGCATGCACGCAGCCCGCGTTCGGATTGATCGCCAAGGCGGCCCTTAACGACCGATCCGCCTCGGACTGGTTGAATTTCTCCAGATACAACCGCCCGGCTTCGAAATGGGCCGGCCAATAATCGGGATCCTGTTTGACGATGCCCGGATAGAAGTCGTTGACAAGAAAATGAAACTGGTCGGAAAGTCCATTCCAGCGGGCATAATGGGATGCCGCCTGGCCAATGAATCGCAGGCCCTCCGAGTCTTTCAGGTCGCTACGGTGGTTGAAGGTGTCAACGAACCATTTGCACTCTTGATTCGCGCGAGACATTTCTCCCCTCAGTCGCAGCAATTCCGCTCGAACCCAGCGGGCTTCTAACTGGTCCGCATCGAGTAACAATGCATGATCTGCATCTTTGCGCGCTTGCTCCCGGTCACCGGAAGCGAGGGCATACGACGCGCGGCGAGCGGCTAGTTGCGGAGAGCTGCGAAGTGACTCCGACCTCTCCTGAGACTGATTTAGCCGTTGGATCGCGTCTTCCCATTGGCCTTGGGCAGCCTGGCAGTCGGCTGCGCCCAGCGCCGATTCAAGCGGATGAGAGCCAGTCATCTGCTCGTATGCCGCGGACGCTTCTGCGTACTTGCCGGTCAAAAACAGCCGCCGCGCCTCGGCTAACGGATCTGCGGCCCAAGCTTCCAGTTGGCACAGGCCGCATGTCAGCCCAAGAACGGCAACCGACCAACCAAGCGTTAGCGGTCCACGGCTACGACGCATGTTCACAGCAGCGCGCAAATGGCCCAAGCGAACGCGGAATACCGATTGTTAACGGTATCGCCGCGACCTCGGCCAGGCAAGCGGTCGGCACGCAATCGCTGCGGCTTCCAATCCAAGTCACAAGACGAAATCGCAACGGCTTGGCAGCGCGCCAAGCCGTTGCGGCTTGCATGGTGAGATTCGATCGCTAGCTGTCGCAAAGTCGGGACAGGCTAAGCGGATTTGCGGCGACGGTAGGCGACGCAGGCTGCTCCGGCCGCCAAAATCGACCAAACAGCAATCGAGGCCGGCTCGGGCACCCGTCCTGGCTCGCGGTCCACACGCCATACGTAGTTGCGGAAAGCCTGGGTATCGAACAACCCATCCTGTACGTAAGCGGAACGAGCGGTGTTGAGTCCCTGGGGATCGTTGTAGCCGGGATTGCCGACGTCGAGCTTGTAATCTTCGTGGAAGATCATGCCTTGGTGCTCGCCCCAGCCATCGTACCAGGCGGTGTTGGTGATGGTGTTGGGGTCCATGGAGGGATCGATGGAAATTGCGTAGTCGGTGAACAGGCCACCGAAAATAAGGGCGGCCGCCTCACGCCCGGAATAGACCGGCGGATTGGTGGGCCAGGAAGGACCGTCGAATACGGCATAGCTGCCGACAAAAACCGCTGCCTGGGATACCGAAGCAAAAACGAGGGCGACGCAGGTCGCCATGGCCAAACGGAATTTCATGATGTGTTTCCCCGGGGTGCTCTTCTGATGTTCGGAAATAGACCACAAAATCGATGGTAATTGCAGAACAGCAAAAATCAACAGTCTGGATAATATAGGTAAAATGAGTTGATTTGTGTGCGTTCATTGAAAAGAGTCGCAAGTTGTTGTAAAGCAGCACGTTGCGAGCTGCGGAACTGAGTTGAAAGCACACGTCCGGATCGGACCAGACGAAGAATCGCCGATCGCGGCTAACCGCAGAGAGAAGGCAGATCTGAGCTGCCGCGAGAGGCGTCCAGCGTTGACTCGACTGAAATCAGACGGCTGGTCCGGGCCGACGGGCGCACCGGCTAGAAGTTGTCGCTTTGGAGCAGTTTCTCTTCCGCCTGGTCGGCCTGCCAGGCAACCGCAGAAAGCACCTGGGACACGCTGAAGGGGCTGAGCGTGTCAACAAGCTGATTGGACTGCACGACGATCATGTCCAATTCGCCAACTTTCTCGACGGCAAAGGCCCCATGCACCATCTTGGCGTTGAATCGCAGCAGGGACATGGAATTCTTGTCCGACGCCGGGCCACAAGAGGATTGATAGCTGACCATCGGTTGCGATTCGTTCAGCTTTTGATCGAAGCGGACAGTGACGACCTGCTTGCGCAAGCTGCCGATAGGCACGGTGATCTGCCAAGTGTCCCCGTGTTCCGCGATCGCGTACCCGGCCGATTGCGCGACTTGTCGCACCAGTTGCTTGGGATCCACGGAGACTGGCGACAGGCTGCTGAAATCCAATCCGCTGTTGGCCGAGGCGCCGGCCATCGCCGGCGGTCGGGGACCAGTAGCAGCCGCTGTCCCTCCGGCGGCCATCGCCTCGCGCAGCATTCCAGGGAGCATCATTCCAAATCCGGCGCCCATGCCCATTCCCATTGCGCCGCCATCGCCGCCAGGCTGTTCGGACATCTTGGACATGCTTTGCGCCGCTTGGTACTTCATATAAGCGTTCAGGTCGCCGACGACTCCCATCGAGCTGCGCGCGTCGATCGCCTTCTGGACTTCTTCCGGCGGGGTAATCGCGTTGATGAACAGATCGACCAACTCCAGGCCGTATTTGGCGAAGTCTTCCGCGACTTTTGCCCGCACTCCGGAACTGATCTCATCGAAACGCGAGGGGAGGTCAAGTAGCGCGACTCCCATCGTGCCAAACAGGTCGGTGAGCCGCGACACGATCAGGTCTTTTTGAAAGCTGGAGATCTCCTCGGTTGAGTATTTGCCTTGGGTGCCGACGAGCGTGTTGATCAACAGGGCGCTATCCACAACTCGGAACGAGTATTTGCCGAACGAGCGGAGCCGGACCACTCCAAACTCTTTATCGCGGACGGTGATCGGCTGACGGGTGCCCCATTTTTGATCGAGGAAAGTCTGTTTGCCGATGAAATAGACCGAGGCCTGAAACGGCGATTTTTCCCAAGGAATCGTGAGAATTCGGGTGATGATCGGTACGTTGGCGGTCGTCAGCGTGTGTCGCCCAGGGCCAAACGAGTCCATGGCCTTGCCGTCGCGGAAGAAAACGGCTTCCTGATTTTGCGCGACGATCAATTGCGCACCAAGCTTGATATCGGCCGAACCTTCCGGCGGCGTGCGATGGACCAAGGCGGTGTTGGATTCGTCGAAGAATTGGATGACTTCCAGACGGATACCCATGGCGCGTTTTCAACTAAAATGAAACAGATTAGACAGGACAAAATCTCGACAGCAGGACGGGCGGCAGCCTCACTCCAGTCCCTTAAGTAGATCCTCTCGACGATCGAGCGCTCTTTCGACTTCGTCCAACTGGGCAACGAGCGCCGCAAGCGCCTCAGCTGCGCCGGCATTCACCTGGGCAGGTAGTTTTTCGACGGAATCGGCAAGCGTTTCCACGTGGGCCATCATCGCGACATCATGCTCGTAGACCCGGTCCAGGAGTTTTTCATCCACGCGGACCAAGTCGAAAATCCCGCTGTAACCTTGCATGGCGCCCCGGGTGCGCCCAATGGACTTGTCCACGCGTGCGCGGATCCGGTCGAATTGAGGCAAAACGTCGATCTTGCCTGCATCGGCCAAATCCCGCGTAGCCGCATCCAGACCGCGCTTGGCCCGCTGCAACCGATCCGCCAGCCACTCGCGCTGCAAGGCATCGCTTTCGCGGCGATTTTCCTTTTCCAGATATCCGCGGAAGCCGGGGATTTTCTTCAAAAGCCGTTCGAAGGCGTTGCGATTTTCGGCGTGTTGTCGCGGTTCAGGCACGGGTTCAACCTCGCGGATTAAGATTTCGACCGAGAACCGTCACGGACTGGGGGATCCAGCGGCGGCGCCGCGGCCGGACTCTATTCGTTCACACTTTCGCCATATTTGAAGCATCGCACGCAAGCGTTGCAATGACCGCGCGGTTTGGATCGTTCGACACCCAATATATCAAACTTTGGCGGCGCCAGGCGACCAGGGGCTCAATGTGCTGTTTTGGCATCAATCGTCGAGAGATCGAATGTCGCGGCGCCCTTCGGCGGTGGTTTGCAAGTACGCCGAAAGCATAATCTGGGCCGCCAGCTTGTCGAGACGCGCTTTGCGCTGTTTCTTGGTTAGCTCAAACCCAAGCAGCGCTTGCTCCGCCTCGTAGGTCGTGAAGCGCTCGTCAAAATACTCAATCGGCCGTCCCGTCAGAGCGCCCAGCCACGATCCAAATGAGCGCGCGGCATGGGATTTCTCGCTCTCCCGGCCGCTCAGGTGGACCGGTAATCCGACGACAAAACGCACGATCCGCTCCTCATCCGCGAGCTGGCAGAAATACCGCGAGTCGGCAAGCTCTCCACGGCGGGTGTAGTTCGCGTACGGACTGGCGAACCGTTGCTCGGGATCGGTCACGGCAATGCCAATCCGAACGGTGCCAAAGTCAATCCCGGCTAACCGGCCCAAAGGTCTTGGCGCTTCTGCGGCCATGAGGCATGGTCCCTCATTTGCCCGCAGGACGCGGCCGATTCGATGGAGGTTCAGCGAATGTTCCGGACTGCAGAAATCGCAACGTCGCGGCTTGGACCGCGGGATCGTCGAGCATGAACGCATGCACTGCCGGAAGGACGATGGACTCGCGCGCGCCAGGCAGCTTCGTTTCTTCCACCGCAACGATCAAATCGTCGTCTCCAGGCAGAAGCGGGTTGTATCCCTTGCCGTCTCCGCGACCTCCGGCGATGATTCCGAATTCGCAGGGGGGAGTAGCCAGCCGCTTTTCGAGGTCCGCCCAGCCGCTCGCCAGCGACTTCCCACTGTCGCCGACAATACTTTCGAATACGGCGTTTCGGCCAAATATTTCGGCCATGCGAGCGCCGTTGTTGGGAGGGCCGATCATCACGATTCGCTTGATCCGCTCGTCGGGCCTTCCCCCCGTACTGGGATCTGATGCGTCGGCGAAATAATGCCGGATCACCAGGTTGCCGAGACTGTGTGCAACGAGGTCGATCTCGTCGACACCGTCCAGGT
>JALHPA010000009.1:6324-15117 GCA_022842745.1 Pirellulales bacterium | reverse complement strand
GGTCGGCCACGGGGGTGGGGGCCTGTTCAAGCGAGATAAGGAGGCTGGCGACGCGATCGACGGGGGCGGCGCGGGAGAAATGCTCGGCGACGCGGGAAAGAAGCTTGGATTGTGGAGGTGGGAGGGGGATCGCAGGGCGGGAGGCGATGGCGGCCAGGAAGGGGAGGTCGTGGCGGGCCGCCGCGGCGGTGAGGGCATCGGGGAGCCAGCGGTCCTGCCAGAGGGCCGGATCGCCCACGAGGTCGGCAAGCGCGGCGCCGGCCTGGTCGGTGGTTGGCATTTCCGCCAGGGTGAGAAGGGCAGCGAGACGGACTTGGGCGTCGGCGTCGCGGAGGGAGGCAGCGGACAGGAGCGACTCAAGGGAAGCGGGATCGCGCGGGAGGGTGAGCAAGGCGGCGCGGCGGACGGCGGAGGAGGGGTCCTTGAGGGCCAGGCGCTGGGCTTCGGCAGCAGGGGAGGGCTGGCCGTCGAACGCACCGAGACCGTGGAGCGTCCAGAGGGCGTGGATGGCGGCGGGGCGGAGGTTCAGATCGTCGGCCGGGGCTTCGCGGACCAAGCGGACGAGGTCGGGGACGATATCCCGATCGCCGCGTTCGACGAGCAAGCGCTGGGCGGTCAATCGCCAGAAGAGGTTGTCGCTGGCCAGCGCTCTGAGCAACTGGCGTGGATCGGCAGGGTCGAGGGATTGGATCTTGCTGGGGGGGGCGGACTTGTAGACCAGACGGTAGACGCGTCCGTGGGTCTTGTCGCGGAGGTCGGTTTCGTAGGCGGCGCCCTTGCCGGTTTTGAAGCCCTGGGGGGTGGGATTGTGTTGGACGATGTAGTTGTACCAGTCGATCATCCAGACATGGCCGTCCGGACCCACCTCGGCGGCGATGGGGGCGGTCCATTCGTCGAAACTGGCCAGCAAGTTCCAGGAATTGTGCGAGACAAAGTCCGACCCGCGGGGCTCGAGGAGGAAAGTTGCCGCGAGATGTCCCGTCGGTTCGGCGACGAAGGCGGCGCGATTCCAGTAGTGGCGGGGATAGGCGCGGGCGGTATAGAGGGCGTGGCCAGCGGCGGCGGTGAAGCCGCCGTGCCAATCGACCTGGCGGACTTTGTCGGTGATGGGGTAGTAGCGGTTCCAGGGAGCGATATTGGCAAGCACGGTGGGGGACCAGCCGCGGACGGCCTCGTAGTAGCGGTTGGGGATGGGAAGATAGACGCTGGGGCAGCCGTTGGCGGTGGAACCAAAGAGGAAGCCGTCCTCGCTGAAGCCGACGCCCCAGGAGTTGTTGTTGGTATTGCGCAAGAACTCGATTTTCGAGCCATCGGGACGGAGGCGGAAGAAGCCGGTGCGGAAGTTGTGGGTCTCGCCGCCGACGGTTCCCTGGAAGCCGGCGTAGCCGACCATGCCGTAGAGCCAGTTGTCGAAGCCGTAGCGGACGTTGCTGGGTCCGGCGTGGGTGTCGTTGGTATTCCAGCCGGAGAAGAGGACCGTGCGGACGTCAGCCTGGTCGTCCCCATCGGTGTCTTTTAGGAACAGAGTGTCTGGGGCTTGATGCACGATCAGGCCGCCGCGGACGTGTGCAATGCTGGTGGGAATGCTGAGCTTGTCGGCGAAGACGGTGAATTTATCTGCCAGGCCGTCGCCATCGGTGTCTTCGCAGATCTTGATCTGGTCGCGCCCTTGGCCGGGGGTTTGCAGCTCGTTGGGGTAGTCGACGGTCTCGGCGATCCAAAGCCGGCCGCGATGATCCCAGGCCAGGCAGAGGGGTTTGCCGATCTGGGGCTCGGCAGCGAAGAGCTGCGGTTCGAATCCGGCGGGAAGGACCATGTGCTTGATCGATTCGGCCGGGGAGAGGGGGAGCTGCATTTGACTGAGCGGCTCGCCCTGTGTTCCCCAGCGGTTGCTGGGGACGTAATTGGGAAGGATCGCTTTGGCATATTGGAACGGCTGGGCAGCCGTCGGCCGGCGGGGAGATCCGTCGACAACCTGGCCCTTGTTGGCGGCCCAACGGATGCCGCGTTCGACGAGGGCGTGGAAGCCGGGTTCCCCCCAGGTGCGGGCGTCGTGGCCGTAGGCGGTGTAAAAGACGCGGCCCTTGCCTTGGGAGCGAACCCAGGTCCAGGGTTCGGCGCGGTCTGCCTCGCGGCGGACTTGGAGGATAGTGCGGTCCTTGTCGTTATGGCGGTGGTGGACGTAGGTTTCGTCCCAGGTGCGGAAGGGGGCGAATCCCCGCATCAGGGGATGATCCGGAGCGACGGTTTCGGTGTTGAATTCGCCCGTGCCGTGGGTTTGGAACTGGGCGCCGACGAGGTCGATATAGCGGGGGGAATTGTGGAAGCAGAAGGAGGCGCAGTGGAGCGGGACGAAGCCTCCTCCTTGCTCGACGTACTGGAGCAGGGCGGTTTCCTGGGCTGGCTCGATGCGATCGATATTGGCGTAGATAATCACCGCGTCGTAGCGGGCCAGGGTGGCGGCGTTCAAGTCGGTGCGGCGCTCGGTGTAGGCAACGTCGATACCGCGGTCGGCGAGGATTGGGATCAACTGGCGGGCGCGCTCCGCGGGGCGGTGCGGTCCCTGGTCGCCGAGGAAGAGGACGGACAGGCGGGGAGAAGCGGCTGGAGTTTCGGCGGCTGGGGTTTCGGCGGCAGTGGTTTCGGCGGCTGGGGCGGATGTCGCCGAATGGCGATCGAGCGTGGCAAGGGCTCCGGCGGCGAGAATAACGAGCGCGAACCAAGGGAGGGTCAATCGACGGGATGTCATGGCGGTGGGGGCGAGAAGACGCGGCTTGAATAACCCTATCGCGGCGGGGCGAAGCCCGTTTCCATCACTGGTCCGCGAGGAAACTACTATAACCGACCGCGGCGGCGAACAGGAGAACGCGGCGGGGGGGATCGGAATGCGGCGCTAATCGTCCCCGGATTTGGAGGGCTTGTCGGCGGGGGGCTCGCCGTATTCCTTGAGCTTGCGGTAGAGGGTGGTGCGATCCAAGCCGAGGATGCGGGCGGCCATGGCCTTGTTGGCGCCGACGCAGCGGACCACGTGGAGCAGATAGCGGCGCTCCATTTCGGCGAGGGAGACGAGTTCGTCGGGGTCTTGGCCATCGAGGACGAGGCGTTCGGATTGGAAATCGCGGATTTTGTCGGGGAGGTCGTCGACGATTAGCTGGTCGCAGTCGGTCAGGGCGACGGCGCGCTCCATGACATTGCGGAGTTCGCGCACGTTGCCGGGCCAACTGTAGGCCAAGAGTTTTTCGGCCGCGGGTTTGGTGATGCCAGTGACGGGTTTGCCGCCGCGGGAGGCGAACGTGGAAAGAAAATGCTTCGCCAATAGCAAGATATCCGACCCGCGGACGCGGAGGGGGGGGACTTCGAGCTGAATGACATTGACGCGGTAATAGAGATCGTCGCGGAAGCGCCCTTCCTCGATCGCGGTCAGCAAGTCGCGGTTGGTGGCGGCGACCAGTCGGACATCGACGGCGATTTCTTCTTCCGAACCGACGGGGCGGAAGCGGCCGGTTTCGAGCACGCGGAGCAGCTTGGGTTGGAGGGCGAGCGCCAACTCGCCGATTTCGTCCAAAAAGAGGGTTCCCCCGTCGGCCTGCTGGAAGAGGCCGCGCCTCTGGGAGCGGGCGTCGGTGAAGGCGCCTTTTTCGTGGCCGAAGAGCTCGCTCTCCATAAGCGTGTCTGGGATGGCCGCGCAGTTGACGGCGACGAAGGGCCGGCCGGCGCGGGGGCTGTGGTCGTGGATGGCGCGGGCGACGACTTCTTTTCCGCTGCCGCTTTCGCCGGTGATGAGGACCGCGGCCTGGGTCTCGGCGACGCGGGCGATCATGCGAGACAGGCGAAGCATCGCGGAGCATTCGCCTTGAAGGGATTCGATGCGGGGGTGTTCCGCGACGGCGCGGGAGAGAACGGATATTTGTTCCTGCAACTCGCGGTGTTTGACTGCGCGACGGAGGGCGAGTTCCAGAGCGTCGAGATCGATGGGCTTGGTAACGAAGTCGTAGGCGCCTGCGCGCATGGCCTGCATGGCGGTTTCGAGGCTGCCGAAGGCGGTCATGACGATCACGGGGACGTCGGGACGGAGGGCGACGAGCCGGCGGCAAAAGGCCACGCCGTCCAGTTCCGGCATGCGGAGATCGGTGAGGACGACGTCGAAGCCGCCGGTGGGGAAGGTTTTTTCGGCGGCGGTAGCCGAGATGTTCCAGAGGACTTCAAAGTCCCGGAGGCGGAGGTCGGCTTCGAGCATCTGGCACATGCTCGTTTCGTCATCGACAACCAGAATGCGGGATTTCATGCGGGGGTTGTTGCGGTAGGAACACCGAGAAGCAAGATCCGGCGCCGGGAGTGCTTTCCGCGCTCATCCAGCCGCCGTGGTCCTCCACGATACCCCAGGCGATCGAAAGGCCCAAGCCGGTTCCCTTGTCGGAGTCCTTGGTGGTGAAGAAGGGTTCGAAGACGTGGGGCAGGTGCTCGGGGGCGATGCCTTGGCCGTGGTCGCGGACTTGGATGCGGACAAAGGGGCCGGGGGGGCGACCGGAATCCGCGGGAGGGACGTGATTGGGATCGATTGAGACTTGCACCGTGCCGCCGCCCGGCATGGACTGCATGGCGTTCATCAATAGATTGGCGAGCACCTGGCGGATTTGCGAGGAATCGACGGAGGCGGGGCAAGGCTGGGAACAGGGGGGGGACTCTATCACGCAGTGTTGCTCGCGGGCCAGAGCGCCGATGGTCTCGATGGATTCGGCCGCAATGCGGCAGAGGTCGGCGGGCGCCCGGCGGGGAGGCTCGCGGCGGGCGAAACGGAGGAGTTGCTTGATGGCGGCGGTCATGCGTTCGGACTCCGCACGGATGGCCAGGCTGCTCTCGTGGATTTCGTCGGGCGTCAGCTTGTGGGAGGCGATCATGCCTGCGCGGCCGGAGACGACGGCCAGGGGGGTGCCGAGTTCGTGCGCGACGCCTGCGGCGAGTCGTCCGACGGTTTGGAGCCGATCGGCGTGACGGAGTTGTTCGAGTGCTTGAGCGCGGGCGGCGGCTTCGGACGCGGCGGTGGAGCGGGCATGGGAGAGGTTGGCGCAGAGGTGGTTGAGAGCGTGGGCCAGCTCGGTGAGTTCGTCGCCGGTGTGCAACTCGAGAGGTTCATTCAGGTCGCCCGCGGCGATGCGATGGGTCTTGGCCATCAGACGATTGATCGGCCGGCCGATCAGGCGGATTCCCAGGAGCAAGAACATCAGGGCCACGAGGAGGAAGAAAACTCCGTGCCGGATGACGGCCTCGTAGATCAGCTCGTTCCGGAGGTGTGACAGCGAACTGAGCGAGTGGGCGAATTCGAGCGCGCCTTTTCGCGGTCCGAGCTGGATAGGCCAATAGACTTCGAGATAGCCGTTCTGGTCGATGTCTTCTTCCTCGGCGAGAACTGGGTGGGGTTGGACGAGGGCGTCGACATGGGCGATGGGGGTAAGGCGGCTAAGAGGCACCTCGGGGCGGCGGGCACGGTCGACGTCGGCTTCGAGAAAGACCAGGCGGACGCGCCGGCCTTGTTGTTGGCCGTTGACTGTTTGGAGCTGGCTGTCGACGGCGGAGAGACCGCCGTTCTTCCAGCGCTCGAGAACGGCCGGTTCGAGAACGATGGCAATTGTGCTGGTGAGTTCGACGGCGGTGGCTTCGAACTCCTTGGTCCCGCGGTGAATGGCCAACTTGGTTTCGGTAATAACGCTGGCCACGATCACCGTTAAGAAGGCGGCAATCAGTTTGGCGGCTAGTTTCATGCGTGCGGGGGATCCAATGGAGAAGCGAAGTCGGGGTTTGCCGCGTTCTGCCGCGGCGTTGCAAATTGCTGCGCTTGGAACCTGGCTTGCGCGGGGCGACGAATGCAGCGAATGTGCGTGATTTCCCTATCATTCTTGGGCATTGCAAGAATCGCAACGGGAGAAAATTTTTTTGGCACAAATCGTGCAAACGTGCCTAGACAACCTCGCGGCGAAAACGAAAACGCGGACGACGAAAGCGAAATTGCAAGCAGCGTATTCGACGGCGAGGGAAAGCGGGCCACGAGTTCCGCTTTCGCAAGACGGCCCCCCTGCGGATCTACATCTGGGAATGCCACTGTCAGGAGCGTCTCCGACGGGGGGGTCGTCTTGGGAAAGCGGGATGAACGGCGAAGCGGTTCGACGCCACCTTGCGATCAACCTCGCAAATCGCAAGCCGCACGAAACGCTTGGCACGGCGCAGTGCTCGGCTGAGGGGCGGCCGGTGCGGCAGGACAACTCCCGCACGCCCCCAGCCGGGCACATGTCGCCTTCGCGCAGCGAGCATGCTGCGCAGATTGACCGGTGGACCTCACTCTTTTCCAGGGAGCGGCCGATGAACGAGCGATTCTTGTTACTGACGGACGGTCAGCACGATCGGAAGACGGCTCTGGTCGCGGAGTTGATCCGGCGGGAATGGTCGCTGACGGTTTCAGCTTACGACGCGGCGGGAGTCGCGGCCATCGTCCGCGGGGTTGGCCCCTCGGCGATCTTTGTGGAGCGGCGGAGGAAGGACTCGGATTGGTTTGAGTCGCTGTTGGCTTTGCGGATGCGGTTTCCGGACATCCCCATGGGAGTACACGGCCTGGACGACGACCGGACGCACGCGGCGGTAGCGGTGCTGTTGGGGGCGGCCTGTTACTTGACTCGGACGGCGGCGCCCAAAGTCGTCGTGGACGCCGTGATGGCGATTGCGGTGGGGGACTTCGTGTGGCCGGCGGACGAGTTGCGGCGGGCCGCGGAGGCGCTGTCCGACCCGCGATCGGCCGGCAAGCAATTCGATCGCTGGGTGCAGTGGGCGGCGTTGCACGATTTCGGGCACCGTTCGCTACTGCGACAACACCGCGAGAAGCTGGCCAGCGCGATGCTCCGCTACGCGGATTCGGACGAGGATTTGCGCACGGCGATCGCCGCGGCGCGGGAACTGGGAATGGGGCTGAGCAGCATTCAAGAGCAGCTTGACGTGCGGGACCAGGTGCGGGAATCGCGTTCGGCGCGGCGGGCCCGGGAGCGCTGCGCCCCGCTGCGGGGACCGAGCGTCGATGCGGACGGGGAGGATCCGCAATCGAAAATCGAGCACGCACTGGCGATCAAGCTGGCGTCTGGAGCAAAATTTGGTTGATTCGCCGAACGGCGGATGGGCGACCGAAGAGGAGGGGCGAAGAATGCCAGGGATGGGCGGGGCTACCGCTTCTGGGCCTGGACGATGCGGGGCTGGTGGGCAAAATCTTTCACGGTCGGGCCGGGTTGGAATTCGCCGTGTTGTTCGATCAGACGGCGGACGGCCGGTTCGATCATGGGGCTGATTTCCAATAACAGCCAGCCGCCCGAGTGCAGACGGGGGGCGGATTCGGCGACCAGGCGGGCGATGAGTTCGACGCCGGTTGGCCCGCCGACCAGCGCTATCCGCGGTTCGAAGTCGCGGACGGTCTTGGGCAGGGCCGCGAATTCGGGTTCACTCACGTAGGGAGGGTTGCTGGCGACCAGGTCGAACTTGCGGTCTGGGGGAAGGGCGGAGAAGAGATCGCTTTCCGACCATTCGATGCGATCGGCCACTTTGTGAGTTTCGGCGTTGCGCTTGGCAACCTCCAGGGCGGCGGGGCTGATGTCGAGGGCGGCAATTGTGGCCTGCGAAATGTGGCGGGCGGCGCAGATGGAGATGATTCCGCTGCCAACGCCTACGTCGGCGATGCGGAGAGGCGAGGCGGAGCTACGTTGTTTGGCTAGATCGATGAGTCGGACGACGAGATGTTCGGTTTCGGGGCGGGGAATGAGGACGTCGGGGGTGACTTCGAAGGAGAGGGAGTAGAACTCGCGGCGGCCGGTGAGGTAGGCGACGGGGGTTCCCTCGGCGCGGCGTTTGACGAGTTTTCGAAAGCGGTCGCGGAGGGCGTCGTCGGCGGGTTCGTCGAAGGCGGTGTAGAGGGCGATGCGCGTGCAGCCGCGACTTTCGGCGAGGAGGACCTCGGCGTCGAGGCGGGGGGTTTCCGCGCCTTGCTGTTGGAGATAGTCGGTGGTCCACCGCAGCAGCCGACCAAGCGTCCAGGATTCGGACATACAACCTGCCTTCGCCGATATGGCTACAACGCGCGGCAGATGGCTTCGGCCATTTCACGGGTGCCGACGGCGGTTGGATCGCTGCGGTTCGGCTTCAGATCATAGGTGACGTCTTTGCCCGCGGCGATGACTTTGGCGACGGCGTTTTCGAGGCGGTCGGCGGCTTCGGTCTCGCCGAGGTAGCGGAGCATGAGCATGCCGGAGAGGATGAGCGCGGTGGGATTGACCTTGTTTTGGCCTTTGTACTTGGGCGCGCTGCCGTGGGTGGCCTCGAAGACGGCGCCCTCGGGGCCGATATTGGCACCGGGGGCCACGCCCAGCCCTCCGACCAGCCCGGCGGCCAGGTCGCTGACCAGATCGCCGTAGAGATTGGGGAGTACGAGCACGTCGTACAATTCCGGCTTTTGCACCAGTTGCATGCACATGTTATCGATGATGCGGTCTTCGAATTCGATGTCGGGGTATTCCTTGGCCACCTGTCGGCTGACTTCCAGGAACAGACCGTCGCTGAATTTGAGGATGTTGGCCTTATGCACGGCGGTGACTTTTTTGCGGCCGTTTTCGCGGGCGTAGTCGAAAGCGCAGCGGACAATGCGATCGCTCGCGGAGACGCTGATGGACTTGATGGTGATGCCGGTTTCGTCTTTGCCGGACTTGATGCGGGCGGATTTGCTGTGCTGGTTGACGTAGTCGATCATGGCGGCCGTTTCCGGCTTGC
>JALHPA010000009.1:1050-6314 GCA_022842745.1 Pirellulales bacterium | reverse complement strand
AGAGGCTTTCGGTGTTTTCGCGGACGATGACGAGATCGACTTTGACGTCGTTAAAGAAGGTGCGGACGCCGGGGTATTGCTTGCAGGGTCGGATGCAGGAGTACAAGCCGAGCGCCTGGCGGAGGTAGACGTTGATGCTGCGGAAACCGGTGCCGATGGGGGTGGTGATGGGCGCCTTGAGCGCGCACTTGGTGCGGCGGACGCTGTCCATGACGACATCGGGGAGGGGAGTTCCCAAGCGGGCCATGACGTCGACGCCGGCTTCCTGGACATCCCAGTTGATTTGGACGCCGGTGGCGTCGATACAGCGGCGGGCGGCGGCGGCAAGTTCAGGACCGGTGCCGTCGCCGGTGATCAACGTGACTTCGTATGGCATGAATCAGGAGATAAGGATCAAACGATCAGGTTGGGGTACGGGCGATTGGAGGACAGCCTGCAAAGGGGGACTTTCAGCCGACGCCCCAGCCCCGAGCTACGACCCAACATAGGAACACGAGGAAGGATCGTCAACTTGGAGGGGAGCGGGGCGAGCGTGGGGCGGGGAAGGAAGGAGGGACGCCGCTAGCAGACATGCGGCGTTAGCCGGCAGCGGCTGAATGGAGCTTACTTTGCGTCCGTCGACGGGGAGGCGAGGCGTTCGGGTTTTTCGAGGACGAGGTAGTGGCCGTGATCGGCGGTGACCAGGACTACCGTGCGGTCCCAGGCTTGTTTGGACTCGACCCAATCGACGATTGCGCGGAAGGCTTCGTCTCCGGAGAGGACCGCGCCGACGGAGGAGTCTAGATTGTTGGCGTGGTTGGCCCAATCGACATCTCCGGCCTCGATGCCGAGCCAGAAGCGATCGCCGCGACTATCGAGCAATTTGAGGGCGGCGGTGGTGAGGTCGGCCAAGGTGGGATTCTCTTCGATATCGGCAGGGGTGTAGGTTTCGGGCTTGTGGGGAACGCCTTTGTCATCTTTTCCGCCGTTGAAGGTGGGGTCGAAGCGGCCGTCGGCGGTGCGGTAGGGGAGGTGGCCTCCCTTGGCGCCGAACAGGCCGAACAAACGCCGCTTTTGCTGGATGGCTTGCTCGGTTGCCGCGGCGAGGGCGGATTTACCGGGGATGCCTGTGGCGCGTTGGACGACTATATATGGCCCGCCTGCGTTGGCATTGATGCGTTCCAGGTCGGGAGGGGCGATGTACTTATTGCCGGGGACGAAGTTTGTGCCTTGAGCCTTGTCGTTGTCAGCTTTTTCGCCCCAGCCTGCGCCGAGGAGGACGTCGACGCCGGGGAGGGGCGTGCCGGGGTGGCTGATGCTGGCGAGGCCGAGCATGTCGCGGGTGAGATCCTGGTAATCGTCGCGCGTGACGTTGTTGGCATACATCGCGGCGGGGGTGGCGTGGCTGATGGGGACGCTGGTGACGATGCCGACCGAATAGCCGCAATCTTGAAGGTCGCGGGCGATGGGCACGACCTGGCGGCCGACGGTGGTGACGTTGATGGCTTCGTTGTAGGACTTGATGCCGCTGCACATGGAGGTGGCGGAGGCGGCGGAATCGGTGTAGGCGAAGCGGGTTTGTTTTCCGCCGTTGAGGAGGGACTTGGGATCGGGGGGCACGGCCCAGGGGGTCTCGCCGCTTTGGGAGGGATCGTAGCCGCCGAGATTTTCGATGCCGGGGAAGCGGATCCATTGGCGGTCGACATCCAACCCGGTGCCGGTATTGGCGGGGCTGGTGACGAAAAAGCCGAAGTCGGTAGGGGCCTGGCGGTAGTCCTGGAAAAGGAGGCCGGCGCCGCGGCCCTCGCGGTAGGCGACTTTGCCGGCGCGGTAGGTGGCGGCGGCCCAGGTGGTCTGCCAATCCATGCCGTCGAAGACGAGCAGGATGACGTACTTTTTGCCGGAGTCGGCGGCGATTTTTTGGAGGCGGTAGACGTCGGTCTGGTCGAAGTACTCGGCCTTGGGATTGAGCGATTGTTGCGGCACGCGGCCGTAGAGCTGTTTGAGCTTGTCGGCGGAACGATAGACGCTGTGGGGGCCGGAGACGGATTCCAATCCCATGCCGAAGGAGTAGATGGGAATCAGGCGGTTGGAATGCGAACCCCACGCGGAATACCTGGCGGCGTCGAGTCCCCAGTGTCCCCACTCGGCGACTCCGGCCTGAACCGCTTGGGCCTGGAGATCGCGGAGGTGATCGGCGGAGGGGGGGCTGGATGCTGGGATGGTGCGATCACCGGCCGGGGCGAGGGCCGGCCACTGTAGCAGGCCGCAGCAGGCAACCAGAACGAAACGGCCGCGCATAGTCGGTCCCTAAAAACGATCATTGGCCCCGAGCACTGAGCCTTTAGGATAGACCAAGCGGGCTGAAAAATCAGCGGGGAGGAGAAGGGGATGTCGCGATCCGGAGGGGGCGCGGAATTTTAGGGAGCGTCCCGGGGAGAGCGGGAGGGGAAGAACGGGACGGGAAGAACGGGAGGGGGGGAGGAGCGGAGAACGTCAGGTTTGCGAGCCTAGTTCGACGTAATCGGCCTTGGAATCGACGGCGCCTGTGACCTGGGCCATGATCCAGCGGTCGAGGTCGGAGAGCATGTGGGTGGTGAGACCGTCGTCGCCTGGGTATTGGCGGAGGTCGACATGGAGGGAGGCGCTGTGGAAGAGGCGCAAATGGCGGCAGACGGTTTCCTGGGGATAGGATTCGCTGTCGCGGTTGGTGGCGAAGAAGAGGGGGAGTTTGCGGACGGTTTCGAGGTTGGCGAGGGGGGCGCCGTGCTCGGGGAATTCACCGCCGAAGGAGGCCGCGCCGGCGAAGCGATCGGGATGGCGAAGGGCGATGCGCATGGCGAGGGTTCCGCCTCCTTCCAAACCGGCCAGGAAGACCCGGTCGGGGGCGATATTGCACTTGCGCATGGCGGCTTCGATCGCCGCGAAGACGCGCTGTTCGGCGGCTTCAAGAGTGGGGCCGTCGACGGTCCACGCGTAGCCGCGATCCAATAGCTCCGTGCCGCGCGGGGCGACGCCGACATAATTGCGCAAGCTGGCGTAGCGGATGACCTGTTTGAGCTGCGATTCGTCGCCTGCCTGGCCGTGCAGCCAAACCAGGAGGGGGTAGGCGTAATTTGGTTCGTAGTGGAGCGGAATGAAATAGGAGATGGCCGAGGAGTGCCGCGCGTGGGGGGCGTCGAACCGAGCGACTTGCAGGCGGGCCGGGGGATTTTCCGGTCGGGAAGGATGGCTCTCGGAGCGAATGCGATTCATGGGCGCGGAGCGTGAGGAAAGTTGGCGTGCAGCCGGGATTGGTCTTACAAACTGGAATCAGTTCAACCCGGACTCGGTCAACGAAGTCCGTGCCGACGGCGAGGCCCCGTGGCTACGCTGTCGGCACAACGCGAATTGCACAACAAGGGAACGGGATCCGCCAGGAGCGGAGAAGCAAAACGTGGCCGGCGGCGATATGCCGGGTGCAGGTTCCTGCCTGGGGCGGGGACTGTAGCGAAACACGGGACACGCTGTCAATGTCAAGCGCGGCCGGTCGTGCATGGCAGGATGGTCCTGGAGGAAGGGAAGCGAAAAAGCCGTCGCGGCTTGGCGGGCGTCGCGTAAATGGAGTGGTAAGGACGCTGGTCGGCCGGAGGCCAAGCTTGGATCGCCGGGTTGGGAATTTGGCGGCGGCTGTGGAAGCCTGTCCGGGCAAGGGGCGAGGCAACGGCTGAAGAGTGCTAGCCCGTCAGCGTGGCCATGACTTTGACCAATTCCTTGACGGAGTCGACGCTCTTTTGGAAGTCGGACTGCTCTTGGGGAGTGAGCTTTAGTTCGACGACCTTTTCCACCCCCTTGGAACCGAGGATGACCGGGACGCCGACGTAGTAGCCGCCGACGCCGTATTCCCGATCGCAATAGGCGGCGCAGGGAATGAGACGCTTTTTGTCGCGGACGATGGCTTCGACCATTTGGGCGGTAGCAGCGGCTGGGGCGTAGTAGGCGCTGCCGGTTTTGAGGAGGGCGACGATTTCCGCGCCCCCCTTGCGGGTGCGGTCGACGATTTCGTCCAGCCGCTTCTGGTCGAGCAACTGGGTGACGGGGATGCCGCCCACGGAGGTGCAACTGGGCATGGGGACCATGGTGTCGCCGTGCCCGCCCATGAGGAGGGCGGAGATGTCTTCGACGCTTACGCCGAGTTCCATGGCCAGGAAGGCGCGGTAGCGAGCGGTGTCGAGGACGCCTGCCTGTCCAAGGACGCGCTGGGGCGGGAAACCGGTGACTTGGAAGGCCCGCTGGACCATAGCGTCGAGCGGATTGCTGACGACGATGACGACGGCCTCGGGGCTGGTGGATTTTACCTGTTCGGCGACGGAGCCGACGATCTTGGCATTGGTGGAGAGGAGATCGTCGCGGCTCATGCCGGGCTTGCGAGCGATTCCGGCGGTGATGACGACCACGTCGCTACCGCGGGATTCGTCGTAGGAGGTGACGCCGGTGATGCGGGAGTCGAACCCCATGATGGGGGAGGACTGCATGAGGTCGAGGGCTTTGCCGGCGGGCATGCCCTCGGTCTGGGGGATGTCGAGTAGAACGATGTCTCCGAGTTCGGCGGCAGCACACCAGTGGGCCGTGGTGGCCCCGACGTTGCCTGCCCCGACGATCGTGATTTTGGCTCGGCGCATGGTAGTGAGGCGGTGATAAGCCAGTGAAAATGGGTGGTTTTGGGTTCACCACACGGGTGGTGATCCTGGGGCCAAACCTAACCGACGCGCCCCGGTTTGGAAAGGGGCGGCAAGAGGCGAATTCCCGTGGGGGAAACGCAAAAAGAGAGAGGGTCAATCGCGCGGGGATGGGGAGAAGGAATCGGGCGAGGGGGGCGCGCTGGGTGGCGGGTCGAAGGAGAGGTCGATGGGTGTCTCGGGATTGCGCCGGGAGAGATCGGTCCGCCAGATTCGGTCCGAGCGACGGAACATCCAGATCACGACAAGGAGAAGCAAAGCGAGTGCGGCAAATCCAGCGATGGCGAGCCAGCCGGGGCCGGTTGGCGGAGCGGGGCGGTCGCATTCGACGGTGCGGCCGATGAGGAGGGGAGCGCGCATTTGGGCGTCGAAATTTTCGCGGCGGGAGAACTCGGTGTCGAAGCTCCAGAGCTTGAAGAAGAAGGCGGAGGCGGAAACTGGCTCGCCAAGGGGGTCGCCCGGCCGGAGGCAGGAGGGGAGTTCGCGGACGCAGAGGGTGATGGGGTAACCGCTAAGGACGTGACGCTCGCCGCCGGCCGTCAGGGCGGTGGGGAGGTGGACGAAGAT
>JALHPA010000009.1:0-1040 GCA_022842745.1 Pirellulales bacterium | reverse complement strand
GAAATAGTGGTCGAAGCCCCAGCGAGCGGCGTCTTGTGGAGTGAGCTGGATGCGGGTCACGCGGCGGGCGGCGCCGTGGAAATGAAACGGCTTGCCACGGTGATCCGTGGGAGATTGGAGGAGCCGGGCGAGCGAGGCGGACATGGCATCGCGATTGGTGGGCAGGTTGGGGGGAGGGGGCACTCGGCCGGCAATCGAGAGGAGCTGGAAGAAGGGGTCGCGCTCGGAGGGGCGAATGGGGCCGTTGTCGGTGAGGCGATCGAGCAGGGCGTAGTCCATTCCCTGGTCGCCAAGGAGGGTTTGCGGATGGGCGGCCAAATGGGGGGCGGCAAAGCAGGGGATAGGGGCTGTTGTGCCGGCGGGGGATTTGGCCAGGCCGAGGAACACCGCAGAGGCGGAGAACCGTTCCTGGAGGGGTTGGTCGAGCGGCCAACGGGGTGGGGCGCGAGTTGTGTAGAGGTGGGCGGCGCGTCCGCCGGGAAGCCGAACCTGGCAGCGGTGGAGATGGTCGTGTTCGAAGCGGTCGGCCAGGTCTTGCGGGAGGGGCACGGTCGTGAGGGTTTGCACGTCGCCGGAGAGGGAGAAGAGCTGGCGTTGGAGGCGTTCGGGATCGGCATCGGCCGCAGCAGGGTCGAATTTCGCTGGCGACCAGCGGTGGATTTCCGCGGAGGGGAGTTTGTTCAAGAGGAGCAGCAGTCGGAGCAAGGGGAGCGGGGAGCGCTCGAGGGAGGCGGCGTCGCGGGTAAAGGGACGCCAGGCGCTTTCGAGGATGCCTGAGGAGTCGAGAAGACCTTGAAGAGTGTCGAAGGGGGGTGGTGTGTTGGCTGGCGAGGGGGATTCAGCAGGAAGTGTGTCTTTGGCGGCGGGGGATGAAGGGGGAGGGGAGGGAGGCGCCGCGAAGGAGAGCGCGCAGACGTAACCGCAAAGGCAACCAGCGAACGCGAGGGAGGCGAAGCGGGAATTTCGCTTCGGGCGGCACCTTGGTTGGGCATGCGGTGGGAGGCTGGGCATGACGGGGGAGCGGATCAGGGACCGGCGGG
>JALHPA010000008.1 GCA_022842745.1 Pirellulales bacterium | reverse complement strand
TTCCGCGACCGCCGCCCTCCGACTGGAAGCCATTGGCAAGGAGGGAATCAAGGTTCTGAAGACGGGGCTGGAGTCCAAGGACGCCGAAGTCCGCTTCTATTCCGCCGAAGCGTTGGCCTACCTGGACGACGCCTCGGCCGCACGCCCCCTGGCCGAGGCGGCGCGCAACGAGCCAGCCTTCCGGGTGTTTGCCCTGACCGCGCTGAGCACGATGGACGATGTGGCCGCGGCCGACGAGCTAAAGGCCCTGCTGGAAGTCGCCAGCGCCGAGACGCGCTACGGCGCGTTCCGCGCCCTGTGGGGAATGAACCCCCACGATCCAGCCATCGCCGGTGAAAACCTGCACGACAAAGTCAGCCTGCACGTCCTTACCAGCTCGGCCCCGCCGATGGTCCACGTGACCCGCAGCGTCCGGCCGGAAGTGGTCCTGTTCGGCGGCGATCAGCGGCTGAATGTCCCACTCACGCTAGAAGCCGGAAAGTCGATCATCGTCAAAGGTGAATCCCCCGAACTGGTTTCGGTCAGCCGCTTCACCGTCAATGAGCCAGATCGCCGCTTGACCGTCACCAACCGCGTCGAAGACATCATCCGCGCAGTGATCGAAATCGGCGGGCATTACCCCGACGTTGTCCATCTTCTCCATTCCGCCAAACATTCCGGCGCGCTCGCCGGACGGTTCGAGGTCGACGCCCTCCCCCGCGCCGGCCGACGCTACGACCGCGTCCAAGGCGCCGAAGACCCCAGCCGCGACGAACGCCCCTCCGAGGACTCGTTGGAAGTGGCGGGCGGGCTCCCCAACCTGTTCGGCCGTCGCACGGTCGAATCGAATCTCCCCGATACCGACGCCACCGAAGCACCTGCCCAAGCCCCCTCGCGCGGACAATAGCCCCCGCGGCTGCTAAAATCTTGGCAGTGGGGCCTGCGGACGGGTTTCCCCCGGCGGGCCTCGGTTTCGCGCCTGCCCGTCCCGACGTCCGTCTTCATCAACTTGCTATTAAGCGGGCGGCCCCGCCTCCCCATCCCGGTCCTGGTTCGCCTGCTCATGCTGCAAGCCCTCGAACTTCACGGCTTCAAGAGCTTCGCGGACAAGACCCGGTTCGACTTTCCCCGCGGTATCACGGTGGTCGTCGGTCCGAACGGCTCCGGCAAGTCGAATGTCGTCGATGCCATCAAATGGGTCTTAGGAGAGCAAAGCGTCAAGAGCCTCCGCGGCAAGGAGATGGTCGATGTGATCTTCAACGGCTCGGCCACTCGCCGCCCGTTGAACGCCGCCGAAGTCACGCTCACGTTCGACAATGCCGGCCGCCAACTGGCCATCGACACGCCAGAGGTCCATATCACGCGGCGGGTGTACCGCGGCGGCGAAGGAGAATACCTCATCAATCGCCAGGCGTGCCGACTGCGCGACATTCGCGACCTGTTCGCCGGCACCGGCATGGCGACCGAAGCCTATTCCGTCATCGAACAGGGCAAGGTTGACGTCCTATTGCAATCTTCCGCCCGCGAGCGGCGAGTGATCTTTGAAGAAGCGGCCGGGATCAGCCGTTTCAAGGCAAAAAAGGTCGAGGCGCTGCGCCGGTTGGAGCGCGTCGAGCAAAACCTGCTGCGATTGTCCGACATCGTCGATGAAGTCGAAGGCCGGTTGCGGACGGTGCGGCTGCAAGCGGAAAAGGCCCGCCGCTACCGCGAGTATTCCGATCGCCTGCAGACCCTGCGCACGCAAGTTGGCTCCGCCGACTATCGCGCGCTCACGGCCCGGCTCGAAACCCATACCGGTGAAACGGAAACGCTGCGGCAAGAAGTGGCCCGTTGGCGCGCCGACGCCGAACGCCGCGAAGCCGACCTGCAACAACTCGACCAGCACCTCCACGGCGTCGAGGAGTCGATCCGCACCAGCGAGGGCCGCCTGGCCCAGCAGCGCGAGCGAATCGTCTCGCTGGAATCGCTCGACGACTTCGAGCGCCGACGGCAAACCGACCTCGAGGAGCAAACCATCCGCCTCCGCCGTCAGATCGCCGCCTTGGGAGCGCGTGCCGGAGACCTGACCGACAACCTGCAAACCACCCAAGCCGATCTACAAACCGCGTCCCGCCGGCAAAAGGAACTCTCCGATCGCCTGTCGGAGGAAGAGCGCGCGCTCACCGCCCTCGCCGCGCAAAGCGACCAGATCCGGGCCGAAAACGAACAGCGCCGCACCTCGCAACTCGAGTTGATGCGCGCCGCCGTCAACCTGACCAACGAGATCAAATCCCTCGACGCCGAACGGCTCCGCGCCGAAGACCAGCATCATGCCTGCCGCGGCCGACTCGCCCAGCTCGATGCCGAGCGCGTCGCGGCGGGCGCGGAAATCCAGGAACTGCTCGCCGAGCGGGAGCGCCTGCTCGAACGACTCGAGCTGCGCAAAAGCAATCTCGGCGTGGGCCGCCGCCAGTACGACGAAAACCGCCGCGATCTCTCCCAGCGGCAACGCGAGTTGGGCCACTGGAAGGAGAAACTCAGCGGTGCTTCCGAACGGGCCAGCGTGCTCGAGGAACTAGAACGAAAGCTCGAAGGGGTCAGCGCGGGCGCCAAAGAGTTTCTTCGCGTTTCGCGCGAACCCGCCGAATCGCCCTGCGGTCCGGTGCGCGGGCTGTTGGCCGATCTCTTGCAAGCCGACGTCGATTCGGCGGCGCTCATCGATCTGGCCCTGGGGGACTATACCCAGCACCTCGTCGCCGCCGATGCCGAGCGGCTGCGGGAATACCTGCTGGGCGATCCCGCGGTGCGACAGGGACGCGTCGGTTTTCTAAGCTTGGAATCCAGCTCCGTCGCCACCCCGGAGGCGCCCCACCCCCTGGCGGTCGATCTTTCCACCCGGCCAGGAGTCCTGGGCCGGGCCGACCGGTTCGTCACGGCTTCCGCTGAACTCGCCCCGTTGCTATCGCGGTTGCTGGGCAACACCTGGATCGTCGATCGGCTCGAAACCGCCTTCGAGCTGCGGCAGTCCGCTGGTTCGAATTCGAAATTCGTCACCTTTGCCGGCGAAGTGATCGACGGCAACGGCGCGATCGTCGTGGGGGCCAAACAAAGCGCCACCGGACTGCTCGCCCGTCGCAGCGAGCTGCGCGCCGTTCGGTTGCAAATTGCCGAGTGGGAACGCAAGGTCAACGAAGCTTCGCAGGTCGTCGCGGCGCTCGAGCAGCGCTGGACCGAGTTGGATCGCAAGCAAATGGAACTGGCCGCGGCGCATCAGCAGGCCGTGTCGGACCTCTCCGAGCACCGCGGTCGCCTGGCCGCTGCCGAAGGACGCCGCGACAATCTCGACGCCCGCCATGCCGCCGCGGAGAACGAAGCCGCCGCGATCTCCGACCAGCTCGAAGGTTCCACCCAGGCACGCGACGGCATCCGCCTTCGTCTGGAAGAAACCCAGGCGTCGCTGACCCAAACGGAAGCCCGCCTGTCGGAGAATTCCCGCCGTATCGACCAGCTCGACGCCGCCCGCCAGACCCGCAGCAAAGAGGCGCTCGCCGCCAAGCTGGAAATGGCCCGCTGCGAACAGCAGTTGGAGTTCCTTCGCGGCGAGCTCCGCCGGTTCGAGCAAGATCGCCTGGAACGCAAACGCACGCTGCTCGAAGCCCGCGAGGAGCTAGAGAGAGCACAAAGCCGCCAGGCGGAGGCCGACGAGCGTATCCTGTCGGCGACCTCCGAACTGGCCGAGTTGTACCTGCGCAAGGAGTCGTTCGGCGGCGAAGCGGCCGAACTCACCGCCCGTCGCGAGCAACTTCGCACCGACCGCGCTGCCGCACAAGCCGACATCCAGCGGCACCACAACCGCGCGCGCAAACTCGAAGACAAACTCCACCAGCAGGAATTGGCCGCCGGCGCTCTCGCGCACGAGCGCTCGGCCCTGGCGGACCGGCTGCGAGAGGACTACGGAATCGAGCTATCCGCGCTCACCGGCGACCTTTCCGAGTCCGCCTCCGCCGAGCGGGCCGAGATCGATCAGGAGATCGCCGACCTCCGTCGCAAGCTGGCGAGCATCGGCGGCGTCAATCTCGACGCTCTCAAGGAGGCCGACGAATTGGAGGTCCGCTATCAGGGTCTCGCCTCCCAGTTCCAGGATTTGTCCCAAGCCAAACGCGCGCTGGTGACAATCGTCGAAAAGATCAATGCCGACAGCCGCCGCCTGTTCGCCGACACCTTGGAGACCGTTCGCCAGCATTTCCAGGCCCTGTTTCGCAAGCTCTTCGGCGGCGGCCAGGCGGACATTCTGCTTGAGGAAAACGTCGACATCCTGGAAAGCGGCATCGAGATCATCGCTCGGCCCCCCGGCAAGGAGCCGCGGAACATTTCGCTGCTCAGCGGCGGCGAAAAGACGCTCACCTGCGTGGCCCTGCTGTTGTCCATCTTTCGTAGCCGTCCGAGTCCGTTCTGTGTCTTGGACGAAGTCGACGCCGCCCTGGACGAAGCGAACATCGAGCGCTTCGTGGGCGTATTGAATGAGTTCCTGGTCGGAACCCAGTTCGTCGTCGTGACCCACTCCAAAAAAACCATGGCCTGCGCCAATACCTTGTACGGCGTGACCATGCAGGAGTCCGGCATCTCGAAAAGGGTTTCGGTCCGGTTCGAGGATGTCAGCGAAGATGGCCGCATCGACCCGTCGGCGGTCGAGCGCGACGCGGCTGGAGCGGAAATCGGTCCCCCCGCGGCGTCCGCCCCGCGCATCGACGAAGAAGCCGCCTGATCGCGCGACCGCGCCCCGGCCAATGGGCCGGATCGCAGCCCTCGGCATCGCAAATGTTGAAATCACCGCCGTTGGAATCGCCCTAACCGCTACGACCGTTCTGGCTGGACTTTGGGCTGCCGCAAGATCAGGCTCGCCAGACGACCGTTCGAGTCGTCAAGCGCGTTGTCTGTCGGCCAGCCCTCACAATTGGCGAATCTTCCTAAAGAAGACCTACTCGGGGAATCGAAACTTATCTTCGGAAGGCTTGCGCGACGGCCCACTTCGAGATTTCGAGGTCCCGGCCTAGCGGAGCTGCAGGGGGGATCCTGCCACCAGAGGCCATGCCTTGAACAGCCGGCGATTCGCCGCGATTGCCCGGCTATCTGCTTGCTCTTCCACCCCAGTACTTCCACGCGCGGGATGTGCGGAAAGTACGGGCGGTAGATTCGTGCGAGTTGGTTGATCGCAAGATTCGCCATTTTACGAATTTTCGCCTGCTTCCGAATGCCCGGATTGCCGATGTGACTACAAAGGCGCGGGTCAGAGGGAACTGAGCCACAGCCCAAGAGAAGCGAATACCGAAACGCCCCGACCCAAGTGTTTGCAGTGCCGGACGCCCCCACATCCGGCGCGTTGGAGCCGACCCCTCCAATAACCTGCAAGCAAGGGGTGAATGAGCGGCAACGACGGGAGGATCGCCCGTCGCTGCCCGAGTTCCAAACCAAGTGAGAGTAATGGAGAGCCTGAGATGAAGGTCTTCACAACTGGTCAGGTCGCAAAGATCTGTAAAGTGGCCCCGCGCACAGTCAGCAAATGGTTCGACTCCGGTCGGCTTCGCGGCTATCGCATTCCCGGTTCGCAAGACCGGCGCATTCCCCGCGAATACCTCATCAAGTTCCTCAAGGAGCATGGTATGCCCTTGGGAGACCTCGAAGATGAGGCCATGGCCAAAGTGCTGGTCGTCGGTCAGGATCAAGTCCTGATCGAAAACCTGAAGCGTAATCTACCCATCGACCGTTCCTTCAAAGTCGCCGTTGCGGCCAGCGGATTCGAAGCCGGCATCCAAGCCGAAAGCTTCCATCCCGACTGCATCATCGTCGATTTCTCGATCGGACGGGTCGAAGCGTTGCAAATTTGCCAGAACCTCCGCCGCAACGCGGAGTATGGCGAGACGATTCTGATTGCCCTCTTGCCGGACGACGGCAGTTCGACCAGCTTCGATCGTTCCTCCATCAACGAGACGTTCAAGAAGCCGTTCGACGCCGCCCTGCTTGCCGAACGGCTCAAAACGTTGATCGGCGCCCGCAAGGAATTGGTGTAGCTCCCTGTATGTTCCCCCGCACGGCAAGGACGCCGTGCCGCGAGTGTTAGAGAATCATGGAGATGGGCCAGGAGGGCCGTTTCCAACCGCAACGACCGCTATCCTCTCCGTCGCCGGCTAAAAAGCCTCTCGCCGCCGTGGTTGACCCCCACGGCGGCGTTTTCGTTGTCGCACAACGCAATTCCCACGTTCCGGCCGCGACCCGCTCCGCCTCAAGCCGTCGGTCTTCGGTTGGACGCCGCTTTCGGCGGATCGCGTCATCCCAACGCTGTTTCCTCGCTGGGAAAATGCTAAGATCTTCCGACGCGCCCCATTGCCCGGCGAGCGCTTTGGCCATTCTTTTTCGCTTGGGAGGTCTTATGTCGACTTCGCTCCATCGCCGTCATTTCCTGCAACGCGCCGCGGCCGGCGGCGCTGCCTTGGCCGCTAGCGGCTACTTTTCCAGCCTCCCCGCCGCCGAGTCCAAATCTCCCAACGAAAAACTCAACATCGGGTGCGTCGGCATCATGAACCGCGGCGCCGACAACGTGGCAGGCGTGGAATCCGAGAACATCGTCGCCCTCTGCGATATCGACGACAAATACTTAAGCGCCCAAGGCGAGAAGTTCTCCAAGGCCCGCCGCTATCACGATTTCCGCAAGCTGCTCGAGCAATCGGACGTCGAAGCGATCGTCGTCAGCACTCCCGATCACGTCCATGCTCCCGCCAGCGCCGCCGCCATTCGCCTTGGCAAGCACGTTTACTGCGAAAAGCCCCTGACCCACACCGTCCGCGAGGCGCGGACCCTCGCGGACCTGGCGGCCAGGCATAAGGTCGCAACCCAGATGGGGACCCAGATCCACGCCGAGGAGAACTACCGCCGCGTGGTCGAACTGATCGAGGCCGACGCCATCGGCCCGGTGCGCGAAGTCCATGCCTGGACCGGCAAGGGCTGGGGGGGCGGACCGCGTCCGACGGCGAATGAACAGATACCCGCTAACATTCATTGGGATTTGTGGCTGGGCCCCGCGAAAGAGCGCCCATACTCCCACGTTTATTTGCCGGCCAACTGGCGAAGGTGGTGGGACTTTGGCAATGGCACTTTGGGGGACATGGGTTGCCACCTGTTGGATCTGGCGTTTTGGGCCTTGCGCTTGCGTCATCCGACATCGGTCTCCGCCGCCGGACCTGACCCCGATCCCGATACCGCGCCCATGGGGCTGGTTGCGACCTGGGAATTTCCCGCCCGCGGTGCGCTCCCTCCCGTCAAAGTCATTTGGTACGACGGCGAACGGATGCCCAAGCAAGTCCGCGACCGCGAGGTTCCCGGCTTCGGGATCATGTTCATCGGGGACAAGGGCATGCTGTGGGCCGACTATGGCCAGTTGACGTTGTATCCCGAGAAGCAATACGACGATTACCAGCGTCCGAAGCCCAGCATTCCCAAATCCGTCGGCCACCATCGCGAGTGGATCAACGCCTGCAAGCAAGGCACTCCCACCAGTTGCAATTTCGATTACAGCGGCGCACTGACCGAAACCGTCTTGCTGGGAACGATCGCGTATCGCACGCAGGAATCCTTCTCGTGGGATCCCGCCGCGTTCAAAACCTCAAGCGACCGCGCCAACGGCCTCTTGCAGCGACCGCACCGCGCCGGTTGGTCGGTCTGATAACTCGGGGCTCATCCGCCCCCGATCCGCGAAGTCTGAACATCCGATGCCAGCGTGTTCCGCTTGGCCGCGCGCCCTGTTATAGATGGTCGCTGCGGAGTCTCTGGCGCCGTTAGTGCCTTTGAACACAAGTCGTCTGACACACCCGGCGAGAAATCCAATGGACAAGCACGCATCGTTGGCCCTGCTGCTCGTGTTGCTGACTGCCGCCCCCGGTTTGGCCGGACGCCCAGAACCGGGAGAGTTCACCGCCGAATTGAACGGTCTTAAGCACTGGTACAAGGTCTCCGGAAAAGGCCCCGTTTGTCTGATGCCCAGTCCTCCCTGGGGTGTCAGTTCGGACCTCTACTTTCGCACGCTCAAGCCGATGGAGAGGTACTTTACCGTCGTCTACCTCGATTCCCGCGGGTGCGGCCGGTCGGATAAGCCAAAAACCACCAAAGAATATACCTGGGATCTTCTAGCCGACGATCTCGAAGCCCTGCGCGTTCACCTGCAGCAGGACAAGGTGTGGCTGATGGGCCACTCCGAGGGCGGAAACGAGGTAGTCCACTACGCATGCCGACGCCCTGAGCAAGTAGCCGGGCTGATTCTATTTGCTTCGTCGGCTGCCGTTGGCCCGGCCGACGATTTGGCCGCCTTCGCGCGGGCAATGAAACGCAAGGACGAGCCCTGGTTTCCAGAGGTATTCAAACTGATAGTGTCGGGTCCGCCCAAGACCGACGCGGACATGGCGGCCGGAATGGAAAAAATGCTGCCAGCATACTGGGCCAAACCGGAGCGCATTGAGAAGTTCAAGGCCGACTTTGCCGCGGCGACAATGTCGGCCGCGGCGGCGGCGGCCCGCCAGGATTCGGGCCGGATGCATTTTGACCTGACACAGCAATTGGCAAAGGTCACATCCCCAGCGCTAATCGTCGTGGGCGACCGCGACGACGCGTGCCCTCCGTACATGTCCCGTGACCTCCATTTGGGGCTCAGCCGGTCAAAGCTTTTCGTTCTCGAAGACTGTGGCCATTTCCCCTGGCTGGAGCAGGCCAAGGAGTTCGAGGCCCAGCTTCCAAAATTCATGCAGGCCATCGGTGTTCCTGAATGAGGGGAACGTACATTTCTCGCCTGCGAATTCCGCCGCAGGAAGTCGTCGTCCACGAGTCAAGTAGTTGGTTCCTTTACCATCCGCGTTTCCAGCAGCTCTGCTAGCATTCGGTCGCGCAATCATCGACTAACGGCCAAAAAAAGATCTGTCCAAAAAGTCCGCTTTCAGTTGCTTGACAAAAATCGGTCCCGCCAGACAATGGCCCTTTGTGTCGAGACCTTGTCAGCGCGGTCCGGAACGCCGCGAATGATTGGTTGAGCGTTGCGAGGCTGCCGTGCGTCGAATGATTTTCGTCTTCGGCGGCCAGGGGTGGGGGAAGATCGCCGCGGCTTGAGCCGCGACCAGCGTGCATTCCCCTCCGGGTTCGTTCGTTCCTAGTAATGGAAGTAATACGCGCTCGCGTTGCGCGCTCACGCGGTTCGCGGGCGCGACGTTGTTTGGGACCTGAATCGGCGCCGGTTATTCACGCCGAGTTGCCGCAAATCCGTGCCAGGTGGCTTGCGAATCAAGAGGAATTGGGGGGCGATGACTGATTGGATCGACCGTCGACGAACCGCGAGGCTCGTGAACCGGACGTCCCCCCCGTTATTTGTATTTCGGCGGCCGGCCAGCGGTCCGGCGGCCTTGAGTGCGGCAATGGCCGCCGCCTGCGCGGTGGCGTTTGTCATGTCGCTGGCCGCCGCGTTCTTACTGGTTCGCCGCCTGTCGGGCGCATTCGCCGCGTCCCCCTCGGTCGCCGCGCTGCTCGCGGTCTCGCTCGGCGCGGTCCTCTCCGCCAGCTTCGCCCATGCCCTGCTGCGCGCTCCTCCCTCCGCTCGTTCCCCGGCATTTATCTGGTTCCGCGGCGCCGTCGATCTGTGGCTCGCCGTTGCCGTCGCGCTTTTGCTTGCGGCCGTCTCCCTCCCCTATCCGTCGCTGCTCCCCGTCGCGGCAGCTTGGACGATCGTCCTCGTTCCAGAAATCCTCTGGATCGCCTCGCCCCGGTTTCCAGCCCTGCGGGCTCGGCTCGACCGTCGCTTTGCGCGCGGCCCTCGTGTTCCCTCGCCCCCCCCTTCGTCCGTCCCTCCCGCTTCGCGGGCTGTGGAGAGCTTATCGTCAGGCGAGACGCTGCGCCAGCAATACGTCCGCAAGTTCACTCCAGACGGCGAAACCGTCCAGGGGACTCTGCGTGTCGATTTCGCCCCTGGGTCGCTGGTGGAGGTCTGTCACGTCGCTTTTTGTCCCCCGTTCGCCTCTCCCCCCAAGCTGGAACTGGAAGTGGCGTCGCACTCCCCGCGCATCACCGTTCAGGTCGCCGCCAAGGCCGTTCAAGTGCTCGCTCATGGCGCTCGGATCGACATCAAACGGCGGGGAGACGCATCCGCGTCCCTCTCGGTCGAAATCGAATTCGCCGCCTGGTCGCCTCACGGCGGCCATTCCCGTTCCTCCGCGGGCTAGTCCCGGCCCTAGGTCCAAAAAGAACCTGTCACCGCTTATGGCTCGCTGGCCCCGCCACGTCTGGACGACGATTTTTACCTACGGACTGATTTTTATCGGCTTTCCCCTGCTCTGCCTGCTCGCCTACGCCTGGGTCCGGGGTTGGTTCTAGCCTCCGCCATTTGCCTTGGGCGGAGAAAGATTTTGTTGACATCCCCTGTTCGGCGCGCGATGCTGACCCATCTCGTTTCTGCCGGAACCAGAAGCATTCGAGGAGGTCGGCCGATGTCCATTTCTCCCCCCGCCAGCAATTCCGCACTCTTCTCCTTCCGTACGCGGCGAATTCCCGGCAGCTCCCCCGCTCGGCGGAAACGTTCCCGAGCGTCAATCCCGCTTGCGACGTTCGCGCTCGTAAGCCTCGTTCTCGTGCTCCGCCCCGTTGCGGCCGATGAAACGCCGGACGACCTGTGTCGACAGCAGCTTGCCGCCGGAGAATTCGCCCCCGCCTGGGCGGCCGCCGAACAACTGCCGCCTGGGACGCGCCGCGCGGCCCAGCGCGCGAAAATCGTTCGCGCCCAAATGGAAGCTGGCGCCCTCCGCTCGGCCGTCGCCACGGCCGGTTACGTCCGCGATGACGACGAGCGAGACCGCTTGCTCCGCGAAATCCAATCGCTCCCCGCGTCCACCCGCGGCGCGTTCGGCGGATCCCAGGCCGATTTCGATTCCTTGATCAATCTCATCACCAGCACCATTGCCCCCACTACCTGGGAAGACAACGGCGGCCTCGGTACGCTCGACGGCTTCGAGGGGGGGGTCTATTGCGACCCCGCAGGCGTCCTCCGCCCGCTGCTCAAGGAAGATCGATCCGGCAAATTGGCCGCGCTCCGCCGGGCCGCCATCGGCGGCGCCGCGGACCTCGCGGCCCCCTCCCCCGCCCGCCAGAAGTCCTCCCTCCGCAAAATCTCCCTCCCCCGGCTCGAGCGGGCAGTGCAACTGCGCGCCGCCGCGGGACAACCCCCCACCTCCGACATGCGCTTCCTGGCCGGACTGCAGCGCATCCAGTACGTCCTCCTCGATCCCGAGAACCACGATGTCATCCTCGCCGGCCCCGCCGGCGATTGGCGCGAGGACCAGGAAGGGCGGGTCATCGGCGTCGACTCCGATCTGCCGTTACTGCAACTCGACGACCTGGTTGTCGTTCTACGCCATCTGTTGACCGACGACAGCGGCCGGTTCGGCTGCTCGATCACGCCCACCCAGGAAGGACTCGCCCGCACCAACGCCTTCGTCGCCGAATCCAACAAAACGCCCCTCAAGCCCGGGCAGCGGGGCGCCTGGTTGGAAAAACTCCGCGCCCAGTTAGGCCGACAGGATATCGACGTCTACGGCATCGATCCCCGCACCCGCGCAGGCAGAATCCTCGTCGAAGCCGACTATCGGATGAAGTTGGTGGGCCTGGGCCTCGAGCCCGGCGTGCTCGGTGTCCGCAGCTATTTGGATTCCATCGCCCTTAAGCCAGGCGACCCCGCGCCGCCGATGGACGTTCTGCGGTGGTGGTTCACCCCCCGCTACGACTCCATTGCCGCCACCCCGCAACGAGACGCCTTCGAGCTGAAAGGCCCAGGCGTCCAAGTGCTCAGCGAAAACGAGCTTCTAACGCTCCGCGGCGAGCGCGTTCCGACCGGCACGTCGACCGACGCCAACCAAATGTTCACCCAAAGTTTCACCCAGCACTTCGCGGATCTGGCGAAAAAGTTCCCCATCTACGCCGAACTGCGAAACCTGTTCGACCTGGCCATCGTGGGCGCTCTCCTTAAGACCGAGCACGTCCAAGATAAAGTCGGCTGGCACGCCCGCTATTTCACTTCGCTCGACGGCTACCAGCCGGCCCTCTCGTTTGCACCCAAACAGGTCGATACCGTCATTGCCCATCGCGTCGTCCACCGCACGATCATTCTGGTGGGAGTCAGCGGCGGCGTTTCGGCCGATCCCTTAAAGTTCGTCGGTCCAGACCGAATCAAGACAGACGACTACGGCGTCCTGAAAGCCGAGCGTGCCCGCTCCCTGGCCGGTCCCAAGCAGATCGAAACCTGGTGGTGGGATTGATCCGTCTAGGCAGTTTGGGGCGACTCTGCTTCCGTAGCTTGGCATGCCCCCGTCCGCGCCCCTCGGGTCCGGGTGGCGATTCGATTCCCTCAATGTCTGTCGCGACCTGACTTCGCGCCGACAAAGTCTGCCTAGGCGGTACCACGCGCAGCGATTGGGCACGACCAATCGTTATCCACGGTCCACCCGCCAAAGCCGGACAATCCCGGCGTCCGAATCTTATCCATATCGTGCGAGAAGGTCGCACGTTCGCGCCCAGCGATACCACCGCGCCATCCAGCATTTTGCCCATCCTTCCGTCCTTCACCGGATGGGCTACTCCTTCCAGGCGGACGTCCGTACTCGGCGTCACAGAGCTTCTTCTTATGAAACGCAAATGGATTTTTCAAAGCCTGGCGGGATTGGCCCTCGGTAACGCCGTATGGGCGGCCGAGCCGGTCGATCTCCCCTCCGTTAGCTCGGTTGCCACCCACACCGTTGCAACGGGCGAGTCGTTGTACGATGTCGGCGGCGGACCCGGCGACGCGTCGGCCGTCCAAAGCCTCCCCCCCGTCACGGCGGTCTCACTGTCCCGGTTCGCCGCTCTGGAGGCCCGCATCGCCGAGCTGGAGGCCCAGCAAAAGAAAGCCGCCGAGGAAAAGCCGGCGGCCGACGGGAAAAAACCGGCCGAACCGTACGAAGTCGGCAGCGACAAAGCCATGACCGTGAAGTGGAATCATGGGCTGGAGGCCGAGAGCAAGAACAAGGACTTCCGCATCCATGTCGGCGGCCGCACCCAGGTGGATACAAGCTGGTACAGCGGCGACGCCTCGGTACAGACTCCGCTCCGCGACGGCGGTGTGGGGCCCCTCATGGACGCCTGGAACATCCGCCGCGGGCGGCTTCGAGTCGACGGCACGATGTACGATGTGTTCGACTTTGCTTGCGAATACGACTTTATCAACGAAGCGGCGGTCGACGCGCCGATTTCGTTGATTCCGCCGCAAGTCAATCCCGACGCCTTCCCCGCTCCCACCGACCTCTGGGTGCAATGGAACCGCCTCCCGTTCTGGGGGAACGTGCGCGCCGGAGTTCAAAAGGACGCCTTCGGCTTTGAGCACCTCACCAGCAGCCGCTGGCTGAATTTCATGGAGCGCTCCTTCATGCAGGACGCCTTTACCGGACCATTCAACAACGGCTTTAGCCCCGGCCTGCAAAACACCAATACCTACTACAACGAGCGCGGCACTTGGTCCACCGGCATCTTCAAGAATGTGAACAACATCTTTTCGAGCGGCGTCGGTGACGGCGAATATATGGGCGTGGCCCGCGTCACCTACCTCCCCTACTATTCCGACGAAGGGCGCTATTTGCTCCACACCGGAATTGCCGGCAGGTATATGGGCCTGGACGAAGAACAGATCCGCTTCCGCAGCCGCGGCGACATCCGCAGCGGCGCCCCCTCGCCGCTCAATCCTGTCTTCGCCAACACCGGCAACTTCATCGGCGACGACCAGACAATGGTCGGGCTCGAGCTGGTCGGCGTCGCCGGTCCGTGGAGCTTCCAGTCCGAATACATTGCGTCGCAGGTCTACGACGCCTTCTCGCTGGCCTCGCCTCTCGGAGTGGCCGGATTCCAGCCCCCACCGGGAACTCCCCTCGGAACCGTTGCTTTTGACGGATTCTACGCCGAAGTGCATTACTTCCTGACCGGCGAAAGCCGGCCATACAACCGGAAAACCGGCGTCTTCGACCGCGTCATACCGTTCAGCAACTTCTTCTTTCTCCGCGATCGCGCCGGCGGCAACTGCGCAAGTTGGGGCGCCTGGCAAACCGCCCTCCGATACCAGTTTCTCGATCTCAACGACTCGGGAATCCAAGGAGGCGAATTGCACGCCATCACGGCCGGCCTCAACTGGTTCCTCAATCCCAATCTGAAAGTCCAATTCAACTACGACTGGATGCACCGCGATTTCGTAAACAACCTTGGCAATAACGGCAGCGGCGATGTCCACAGCTTCGGCACGCGAGTGGCCTTCGACTTCTAAACAACCTCGCCGCCCACCGCTTGTAACAGCCACTGCCTGACATATCCACCGCCCTCAATTTTCCACTAGCCACAATCCCCCGCGCTGGAATCCACCGTCATGAAGACCCTGATTGCCGCGATCGCGGTCTCGCTCACCGCCCTGGCCTTTGCGGCCACCGCCGGCGCTCCCTGCTGCCAGGAGTGCGGATGCAACTCCTGCGTACGCAAAATCTGCCGACGCGTCTGCGAAATGAAGGAAGTCAAATCCTACGAATACAGTTGCAAGTGCGAGGACTTCTGCGTCCCCGGCCCCAGCCAGAATTGCCATATGCACTGCAAGCCGGACTGCAAAGAACCCCACGGCGTAAAGTACGAACAACACTGCGACCCCCCCTGCTGGGCCGAGGTTCACACCAAGAACAAGCTCTACAAGCACGAAGTGGTGAAAAAAGTCCCCCACTACAAATGGGTCGTCGAACACGTCTGCGACGCCTGCGCCGCCAGGCACGCTCCCTGCGACCAGGGGCATGACCCCGCCGAGCCGCACGAAGCCCACGATCCCTCGTCGGCCCCGCTCCCCACCCCTCCCTCCCCTGCCCCCCCCATGACCTCTGCCTCCAAGGGAAAAGACGACCGGCGTCCCCAGCCCAACCCGGCCCGCGCCCTGCTCTCGTTGTTCCAGCGGAGTGGACAATAGTCGATATTTTGCCCCATGACCTTTGCTTCCCGCTGCGTCATCTGCGCTTGGGGCCTGGCAGTTGGGATCGCGCTTCCCCAAGCCCGCGCAACCGACCCGTTGCCTGCCCCCGATTTGGCCTCCATCCAACAGCAGTTGGCTCGGCAGGAGACCGAGTTGCGCGCGCTTCGCGCCCGGCTGGCCGCGGTGGAAGAAGCGACCACTCCCTTGCCTTCCGTCGGACCTGCCGCCGAAGCCTCGCCCGGCGGCGCCTCAGCTCTGTACGACTCGAGTTCCGGGGCGAATGCCGTCTCG